>NZ_CEYNTP010000220.1:0-4654 GCF_982873095.1 Lentiprolixibacter sp.
AAAACCTATGGCCCTCATTTAGGGGTGATGTACGTCAATAATAACTTGATGGGCAAGCTGGAAAACCAGTCGCACTTCTTCAAAGAAGGTATCCCGAAAAGCATGATCACTCCCGCCGGACCAGATCACGCACAGATCGCCACCGTTAATGGTATCCTGGATTATTTTGATGTTGTATTCAAATATCATTTTAAGGAAGAAGCGGGTCCTGCTCAACGCAATCGCGCTCTGAACAGCTTGTTCCGGGAACATGAAGAAGGGCTTCAGGAAGTCCTTCTGGATTTTTTGCGGTCACGGGACGATGTCCGGATTGTTGGCCCTGAAGCCAACATAAATCGAGCTCCTATAGTAGCCATACTTCCAAAAAATAAAGGGGTTATGGAGGTTTATAATGCATTGACAGCACATCAACTTATGCTGGGGTATGGCGACTTTTATGCCGCAAGACCGCTTATGGATATGGACATTCCCAGGGATCCGGGGGTGATCCGGATGTCTTTTGTGCATTATACCTCGGAGGAAGAGATTTTCCAGTTGATTCGGGGATTAGAGGCATCTTTATAATAGTACTTCAAACTGCATAATCCTGCTACTTAATAATATTATCCTATCATGAAATTCAAAACAACCATCGCCTTAAGCCTGCTTTGCGGCATGCTCGCCTTAGGCCAGGGCCAGAAAGATTATCAACCCAGTCCAGAAAATCTGGAAGCCAGGGAATGGTTTAAAGAGGCTCGGTTTGGACTGTTCATACATTGGGGCGTATACAGCATTTTGGGCGATGGCGAGTGGGTCATGAACAATCAGAATATCCCGATTGATGCCTATGAAAAACTGCCTGGATTTTTCAATCCCATCGACTTCAACGCAGATGAATGGGTGAAAATGGCGAAAGATGCGGGTATGAAATATATAACCATTACCAGCAGGCACCACGATGGCTTTTCTATGTTCGATACCCAGGCGAACACTTACAATATTGTGGATGCAACCCCCTATGGAAAGGATGTATTAAAACAACTGGCCGATGCCTGCAGAAAGGAAGGGATTAAGTTGTTCTTTTATTATTCGCTCCTGGATTGGCATAGCGATGATTACTATCCAAGGGGCAGGACAGGAACTGATATCCCAGGGAGGGGACAGGGAGACTGGGAGAAGTACATAGCCTTTATGAAGACCCAGCTCAGGGAGCTCCTGACCAATTACGGCGATATAGCGGGAATTTGGTTTGATGGCCACTGGGACCAGAAAGCGTGGGACGGCAAAAAATTTGGCAAGCTTCAGGTGGATTGGCACTATGATGAACTCTATCAATTGATTCACGACCTGCAGCCCCACTGCCTCATTGGCAACAATCATCATTTGGCGCCCATTGAAGGAGAGGACTTTCAGATGTTCGAAAAAGACCTCCCGGGGAAGAATACTACGGGTTGGGGAACCTCAGCCTCAGACATTGGGCAATTGCCCCTGGAGGTCTGCGAGACCATCAACGGGTCCTGGGGCTTCAACCTTCAGGACCGGAAACACAAATCCAGAGAAGAACTCATCCACTATATGGTAAAAGCTGCCGGCTACGGGAGCAATCTTTTGTTAAACGTAGGCCCCATGCCCAATGGAAAGATACAGGAAGAGCATAAAGCGTCACTTAAGGAAATGGGAGAGTGGATGCGCAAATACGGGGAAACCATTTACGGTACTACCGCGGGCCCTGTTCCACCGACCGACAAGATGGCATTTACCGAAAAAGGTGAAGTCATCTACCTGCATATTCTCGATCAGAGCAATAAAGTTTTTATAAAGGATTTTGACCAAAAAATTAAAACGGTACAACTCTATAAGGACAAAACCCTTTTGAAACATCAACAAAATGAGTTTGGACTGTTGATCCAGGTACCTCAGGATAAATTGGATTCGGCGGATACCATTGTGGAGCTCATCTTAAAGTAAAACTTGCAAGGATCAAACAGGATGTTTAGTACGTAAACACGGTGGGTGATCCTTTCATTTTTTTCATCATTACTGAATCACTCATCACCCCAATACCTTCAGGAAGTTGTTCTGCCTGTATTTCATGCACCTCCATACAATGCGGGCAGGCCAGTACAGTACCTCCGCTGTTAAGGAGGGATTGGACTACCTCATGCAGGTTTTCCCCATGGAAAGCAAGGGAATCTGAACCTTGTCCTACCAGTTTTACCCCATGAACATTGAGGAATACCGTAACATCCATATCGTTCTTTAGTACTTTCTGACCCAGGTGCAGGCCCATCAATGCGCTGTGCGGATCCACTGTGGGGTCGCTGGTGAGGTTGATAATCAATTCCGCATTTTCCTGTTCGGATCCAGTTTCCATTTGTGCTTTTTGCTCAGGCTGGCAGGCGAAGAAGGCCGTTGCCAGGGTTCCTGTCAAGGCTACAAGAATGATTTTTTTCATTGTAAACGTATTTAGATTTAATAATTGTCAGGCTAAAGTCAGCATCAAGGATATGCAAAGGGGCGGTATTGGGCAATGATGTGGATCAGGGTGGGGTGCAGATCTGAGTGAATCAGATACAAATTTCATAGGTTTGCCCTGAGGTAAAACCAAAGCACAAACTTCCATGCAAACCAAAGCCCCCTGGTATTTTCTGGCATTACTTATTTTGGCGGGGGAGTCGGTCTTTAGCCTTCCCTTCGTCCTTTCCCGCGTTTTCCGGCCAACAGTGTTACGGGCTTTTGAGCTTGACAATGTGGAGCTGGGCCTTTGTTTCTCGGTGTATGGAATTGTTGCCCTGCTCTCCTATTTCTTCGGTGGCCCCCTGGCCGATAAATATCCCCCCAGAAAACTCATTGCCCTCGCGCTCTGGATGACTGCGCTCGGGGGGTTACTCTACGCCACTTTTCCAGGTTTTACCGTTCTTAGGGTCCTGTATGGCTATTGGGGCTTTACGACCATATTTTTATTCTGGGCACCCATGATAAAAGCTACCCGAGTGTGGGGAGGGGCTACTTCCCAAGGGAAGGCCTTTGGGATTTTAGACGGTGGCCGTGGTTTGGTGGGTGCACTTTTTGGTGTCATGGGGGTGATGGTTTTTTCATTCTTCCTGGTTGAAGAATTCTCAGAAGAAAACATGGCTGCCGGTAAGACGGCCTTCCGATACGTTATTCTGGCTACCTCAGGCATTGTGGCATTTGTTGGGGTATTGGTTTGGTTCTTTATGAAAATGGAACAGGAGATCGAAGAAGAGATTGTCCTTGAGGAGATAAGTCCGTCCCAGATAAGGGAAGTTTTACGCCTGCCATCCGTTGGCTTGCTCATGATCATTGTCCTTTGCGCCTATGTGGGTTACAAGATCACGGATGTGTTTTCCCTCTATGCCCAGGATGTGATGTTGTACGATCAGGTAGCATCTGCACAGGTTGGCACCTACCTCTGGTTTTTCCGTCCGGTAATTGGTGTGCTCATCGGGATATTGGCAGACCGCACCCAAACCACCCTCTGGTTGATGCTCAGTTTTGGAGTGTCAGTTATTGGGGCCTTATTGTTTGCGACAGGTATTATTTCAGCCTCGGCTACCGGGCTGTTTTTTGTATCCATCCTTGTAGTGGCCACCGGAGTATACGCCGCGCGTGCCCTGTACTTTGCGGTAATGGAGCGGGGAAGGATCCCGCTAGTACTCACCGGGACGGCCATAGGCCTTATTTCCCTTATCGGATACACCCCGGATATTTTTGCGGGGCCCGCCATGGGCTACCTCCTGGACAGTTCTCCTGGGGAAACCGGGCATCAGCATGTGTTTTGGATGCTTGCGGGTTTCTCACTTATTGGAGGGGTAGCCGCCTGGTATTATTTCCGTTTATACGGCAAAGGATCTCACTAATAGAATTGCCCTGTAAAAAACCCCTCACTTAGGTGAAGGGTTTTGGTATTATAGAATTCGTTCGGCTACTCTGTCTCCGGCATCAGGATACCGAGGAAGTAGTTTTCGTCTAAATACTGTTGTGCCACCTCCTGGATATCCGCTGCGGTTAATTTGTCCAGTTTGGCCTCCAGCTGCATCATACTCCCCAAATCCCGGTCTTGCTGGTCTGCCCTTAGCAGGTTGGTTATCCAAAACCTGTTGGTCTTCAGATCTTCCTTGTGTTTCACCAGGTAGGTCTCCTTTACTTTGGCGAGGTCCTTCGGGAGGGGCCCCTCTTTTTTGATCTTCTCTACTTCGCCCAATGCTGCGGCAACCAGTTTGTCTACATTCTCAGGTCCGCAGGGGAATGAGATGTTAAAGGTGAGGTTGGAGTAGGATATCTTGCTCAAATTCCCCCTGGCTCCAACTCCGTAGACACCGCCTTCTTCTTCCCGCAGTTTTTCCACCAACTTGATGGTTAGTACTTCCCCAAGGGCCCTTACCGCCATTTCAGTTTCCGGGTCGAACGGGATCTCTTCCTCCCATGTAATCCTCACATTACTTTTGGGGTCTGTTCCCCGGTTGATCACGTGTTTCTGATAGCTGTCCTTTCTCCTGAATTTGGTCGGCACAAAGGATTCATTACTGTTCTTGCCTGGCAGTGAGGCGAGGTAGGCTGTGGCGTAGGCCTTCAGTTTTTCTTCATCTACATTCCCCACAAAATAGAAATGGAAATCCCCTGCATCGGCAAAGCGTTCCTGGTATTTCTGGTA
>NZ_CEYNTP010000221.1:0-4634 GCF_982873095.1 Lentiprolixibacter sp.
ATAAGCAATATAGCGATAAGGCCATAGATCCACCAGGCGCTGAATCTCGGTTTTTTCTGTGGGGTTTTGTTTTCTTTAGCCATTTTTTACTGATTTACACTTCGTTCCACAACAGTCATCTTCGCATCTCCCCAAAGTCCTTCAATATCATAGAATTCCCGGGCTTGTGGCTGGAATACATGGACAACAACATTAACATAATCCAGAAGTACCCATTCGCCGTTCTCCCTGCCTTCTACATGCCAGGGCTTATCTTTACTAGCCTTACTGACGGATTTTTGTACGGAGTTGACTATTGCATTGACATGCGTATTGGAAGTACCATTGCAAATGATAAAATAGTCACATACTGTATTCTCAATTTCCCTTAAGTCAAGTAGGTTAATATCCAGTCCTTTTACTTCTTCAATTCCGTGTAAGATCAGGGCAATTAGCTCATCTGCACTAGCTTTCCTTTTCTGCATTCAATATTTTTAGTTTGTACAAAGTTATTATTTTTTTGTTTTGCCGACCCTAGTTTTTAACATAACATTGTAGCCGTAAAACATGAGTTTCCTATGGTTTTGATCAAACTTGATGCCACGGATTCCACTAACGACTACCTGAGGGAATTGCGTAGCGCTGAGAACCTGCCTGATGGGACTGTGGTGTGGGCCCAATGGCAGCGAAAAGGCAGGGGGCAAATGGGCCGAAACTGGACTTCGGAAAAAGGTAAAAACCTAACATTCAGTATTTTATATAAGTTCAAGAACTTCCCAATAGGAGAGCAATTCCTGTTGAACATGGTGACTTCCCTGGCGGTGATAGCCGTGCTTGAGCGTCATGACGTTCCGGACCTGAGGATCAAGTGGCCGAACGACATTCTGTCAGGTAAGCGCAAAATATGTGGTATTCTGGTAGAAACAGTCGTCAAGGGGACCCAACTGAAAGCTGCGATCATCGGGATAGGCCTTAATGTCAACCAGGAGCATTTCGAAGAAGGCCTGCGCGCCACTTCCGTCAAAATTGCCACGGGAACGACTATCGACCTGGAATCCCTTCTGCAAGAAATTGAAACCGAATTGGAAGCCACAAAGAAAAAGTACCTATCCGTTTCCCGGGGGGAGGTATGGGATTCCTATAAAGCGCTGCTGTATAGTAAAGGTGAGCTGATGAAATTCCAGACCCCTGCTGGAGATTTCTTTACTGCTGTGATTGAAGGAGTAGATGCTGCAGGGCGCTTACTATTGCGGCATACTCCAGAGGAAGTTAAGGCCTATTCCCTCAATGAAATAAAAATGCAGTATTGAGGATACCAAGGCCGTTGAGGATCTTAACCTATGCGGCTCATATTTTCGGAGAGGGTACCAATGAAATTGGTGATGGGCGTTTTGATCATCATGGCCATCATGGCATTGAATTCCCCTTCAAAACTCAGGTACACCTCACTTTGGTTTTCCCCTTGTTCTGTAATATGAGCAGTAAGGGTAAAAGGCAGCTTGTCACTGGCAGCACCCAGGACCACTTTAGAATGGGGCACTTCCTCTTTTCTTCTCAGGGCTATTTCGGGCATCCCTTTAAGGGCAAATAAAAAGGTGTTTTCGTTGACCACCTCAAATTTGTCCACATTGTCAGGCATCAGGACTTCAAAATTCTTGGGATCTGTGAGGAATTCAAAAACCTCCCTACTGTTCTTCCCGACTGTTTTTTTCGGACTTTCTATATGCATATTATTCCCTCTTCCAGGCGGCAGGATCCTGTCGCCAGTTCATAAGTGTTTCCATTTGCTCTTCCCTGATATAGCTGGTAGCTGAAGCTTTTTCTATCAGGTGATCGTAGTCAGAAAGCGTGTGCAGGTCCACCCCGCGCTGCTCAAAATTTTTACTGGCCTGTTCAAAGCCGTAGGTAAATATGGCCACCATCCCCTTCACCACTGCCTGCTGATCCTGAAGTGCGGTAACCGCATTGAGGCTGCTGTTCCCTGTGCTGATGAGGTCTTCAATGACCACTACTTTTTGGTTGGCCTCCAGCAGCCCTTCAACCTGGTTTTGCCTTCCGTGTGACTTTGGTTTCGGCCGAACATAAACAAAGGGCAGCCCCAAATATTCAGCTACCAATATCCCGATCCCTATGGCCCCTGTAGCTACCCCGGCGATCACATCCGGCTTGCCATAAAGGGCCTCTACCTGTTTGCCCATTTCCTCACGGATAAAGTTCCGAATCACAGGGTAGGAGAGGATAATTCTGTTATCGCAATAAATGGGGGATTTCCAACCGGAGGCCCAGGTGAAGGGATTTTCGGGTCTCAACTTTATTGCATTAATTTGCAGCAAAAGTTCTGCAGTTTTCGCCGCGGTATCTTTGTCCAAAACCATGTAGCAAATGTATAAAGTTTTTGTTAAAAATGCTCCGCTGATTTTAACGAACAAGCTCTCTGAAACCAATAACGGCGAATACTTTCTCCTGAATAGCGACGCCATCTACAAGGCCATAGATGCCCTGGTAAACAAACGCTTGGATGCGGCCTATATCTACCACCCCAACAATGAGGAAATCCTGAAGAAATTTACCAAGAAGATCCCCCTCGAAAGGGCAGCCGGGGGTGTGGTCACTAATAAAGAGGGAAGGGTTCTTTTTATATACCGCAACAATAAATGGGACTTACCCAAGGGCAAATTGGAAAAGGGGGAAACCTATGAAGAATGCGCCCTCCGGGAAGTGGAGGAAGAGACCGGGGTCAAGAACCTGAAGATAGAGAACTTCCTGGCCATATCTTTAAGCGTAACGGAAAGCTGAAACTCAAGGAAGTGCACTGGTATGCCATGAAAACGAATTACAAAGGGGAACTGATGGGACAAAAAAGCGAAGGGATCGAAAAGGTAAAATGGAAAGGACCCAAAAAGATCCAGAAGGCCCTTGAGAATTCCTATACCAACATCAAGACCCTATTCGGGCATTGATGCATCTGCGGTAAGGACACGGTAGACCGGGTAACGCCTGTAACTTTGTTCTGCGTAAGCCGAGTGTTCATAGATCCACCTCAGCTGTGCGTAGCCACTGGAGTTGAATGCTTCATCCCCCTGTTTGATTACCTCAAACTCCTGCCGTAATGCGCTGTCCTTTTCCAATAGTTCCAGGGCCAGGTCTTCAAATACATAGGGAGAAAAACCTTCTTTGCGCTGCAGGATAGGGTCAAAAAAATTCCAGTTAAAAAAGGAATCTGGTGCTGAGGGTTCCAGTGTTTCCAACAAGTAGCGAATGCCTTCCTGGTCTGTGGGGATCCAGATATCGCCTGCTCTGAGCGATACGTTTTCCGTGACGGCCTGCACCTTTGTATTATAGTGGGGATAGTGGCCTTCGTAAGGTCGCGTCCTGGTCCGAAAAGCAGTAATATGATATACTTCTGCAAGTAGCACGGTGTCCTCCTGTATCCGGGTATAGCTGATCTGATTCCGGTCCATATGGTCCAGCAGGCCTTCCCAGGCTTTAGGTAAAACGTAGGCCGCAGGAATAGTTATGGAATCTGCAGGCACAAAAGTCTTGTAATACGGAACCGGTCTTTCAAAGGGGCGGTTTTGGTCATATTTCAGCCGTGGTAACCCTGTGACCTCGCTGATCAGGGTATCTGCATGGAACCCTTTAAAATTTAGCTGCGTTATCTGCGTGGAGTCAACTTTCCAGCCGATGGGGTAGTACGACCAGTTTTTATGGCGATCCCGGGCTGCGGTCCTGAGCTCCCTGATGTCATTTCCATGCTCCTCGACCACCTCCATCAGGCTTTGCATTAAGATATAGGTGCCTTTCACACGCTGGTCGTAAGGTTTTAGCATATGGGTTTCCACCATCAGCCCCAGGGTGTTCCAGAGGGTGGTATAGCCCGTGGAATATCTCGGGAAGTCCATAAACTGGCTAAATCCGGATTCAGGGACACGATTAAAAACATTAACATAAGGGGTGATATCCCATCCTTTTTCTGCCAGGACGCCCTCAAGGGAGGGTTGCAGTTCCTGATCCAGGAATTCGCCTAGGGCACCCCCTAGTTTGTTGTGCTGGGTAAACAAATGGGTGAGGGTATACTGGTAATCTGCCCCATTGCTTACGTGGTTGTCGATGAAGACATCAGGTTTAACCAGGTGGTAAATGGTGGCGAAAGTAGCCGCATTGCGGGTGTCTGCCTTGATAAAATCCCTGTTGAGGTCATAGTTCCGGGCATTGCCCCTGAATCCGTATTCCAAAGGTCCGTTTTGGTTAACCCGACTGCTGCTGTTCCGGTTCAGGGCACCTCCGATATTGTACACCGGGATGGTTACTATCACGGTACTCTCCGGAGCGGACAACCTCCCTGTTGCAAGGTCCCTGAAAAGCATCAAAGTAGCATCAATGCCGTCACTTTCCCCAGGGTGTATACCATTGTTGATGAGGATAACCGACTTTTTCCCCCGGATCTTCTGAAAATTGAAGTCCATATCAGGGTTGAAGGTAACCATGTGAAGCGGGTACCCCATATCAGTATCTCCCACAGATTGTATATTGATTTCCGGGAATTCCTTGGCCAGGCGGATGTAGAAATTAATCACCTCCTCATAGGTGGCCGTTTCATTTCCATTGCCCAGCTCAAAGGGGGTTTTGTATTCAGCAACCTGGTCTTCTTCTTT
>NZ_CEYNTP010000222.1:0-4627 GCF_982873095.1 Lentiprolixibacter sp.
CTTTATAAAAACGCCATTCTTGGACCATATCATTTTTATCGATGAGATTTAGTAAAGAAGTAAACGCCTCGTAGGAAGGTCCAAGGACCGTCCGTAGCACCTCTTCATCCGGAAAAATGTTTTCATCTCTTAGTTGGAGCTCATCTGTTGAAGTCATAAGAAAGAGGTAATTACTAGTTTGCGTTGCACATGTTGTTTTGATCACAGCAGTACCATACCGCGTCTTCACATCCTGCCTCATAAGGGGCAAATTTGTAGAATTGCATCCCCGTTTTTTCCATGACCCGGATCGAGGCTTTGTTCTCTTTCATGGCAATGGCTACGATCCTTTTTAATCCTAATTGTTCAAATCCATAAGACAATATGGCCCGGGAGGCTTCCGTGGCAATACCCCGCCCCCAGAATTCCGGTAAAAAACGATAGCCCAGGTCAGTTTCATTAAATTCAGGCAGGTAGGCCAGCCCGGCCCAGCCCGTGAACTGCCTCCCCTCTTTTAGCACTGTAGCCCAACGGCCGTAACCGTATTTTTTATATCCCTCAATCCTTGCCGCAATCGTATTTCGCATCACCTCCAAATCTGTAATTAGGTCCTCCCCGGTATACTGCTGGACCTGCGGATGGGAATGCAGGCGCAGCATATCCTCCGCATCTGTAAGAAGCAGCTCTCTCAGGATCAGGCGTTGGGTTTCAATGATAATAGCCATTTTTGAAAGATGAATTTGTCCTGGTGCTGTGATATTTCTATTTCATTGGCGAGTCTGGCCCGTGTATTCTAAAACAAACCCAGCTCGTTCGGTACGTCCTTTTCAATCACCTGTCCCAGATCCCAAAGCTCAACAATTTTGTCCTTCTGAAACCGGAAAATGTGAACCACAGCGATCTCCATATCTTCCTTGATCACATGCGAATGCGTGATCACCGTATTTCTGTCTGTATAACTGTACTTAATATCGATGGCGGTATTGGGGACATTTTGATGGGCTTCTTTCATGGCCTTCATCAAGGCATCGCGCGTACCCTGGAAATATTGATTGTGGTGCACAAATTCAGGAGCCGTAAATTTTTGGAAGGCTTCTACAACTTTACCGAAGCCTGCTAATTGAAGAAAGGAAATGGCTATTTCTTTATTAGTCATTTTACAAAGGGATTACACAAATTATAACATATTCTGGATCAATACACCAACAATTACCAATCCAATAAAGATCAGAGCTGTATATCCAACCGCCTTCCTGAGGGTTAAATTAAACGAGAAATGATACAAGAATAGAGTGACTGAGATGATTTCAACAAAATACACCAAATTAAAAACCAATATTTGTTTCAAAGGAAGGTCGATGTAGGAATACAGTCCAAGGGCATTGCTCAGGGAAAATAACCCTGCGAATATCAATCCGAATTTGGAAACTGTCCAAAAAGAGGGTTTTTCAGAAAAGACTTTAAAAAACACTAATCCGATCAATGTGGTCAACAATAGAAAGCTGAAATACCCGGCAGGGATTAACAGAGCCAGGTCGTTTAAGGTTTTAAGTGCAGGTAGGTCTTCTTCCCAAAAGCCAGCAAACAGGGAGGCATGGAACAAGAAATCTATGCCGATGAAGATCAACCATGCCAGTATAATGCTTGTAACGCGACTTTTGTTAGTGATCAAACGGGCCATTATCCTGTGACTTACCAGAGTCTGTTCTTATTCAATTGCTAGCCAAATACAGTTGTATCGTAAGTAGGGCATCCCCTGTCTAAGATAGGTATTTCGGAAATGCAATATAAGTAGCAGGGTTCAGGATGTGGACTGGTTTTAGTTTACAGCCTCTATTCGATAACAAGATCGGCATTGCATAACATTGCGCGTTGACCCGTTCGGGCAAGTTCACTGGTAATGCTGACCTTAGCGTTATCATTTTCGAAATACCAGAGGTTCTCCGTTATATTATCCATAGGGATTACTGGTGACGCCAAAGGGATTACCTGTATCTGGCTTTGACTTTCGTAACCATTTCTGAATAGCACCAGGTTCCCTGTGTTAGTTGTCAGCCCTAGTTCCAGATCGTCAAAATAAACCTTGGTACCGCCTTCATTATCCGGTGAGAAGTTCCGGGAGCGCAGTGCGTGGGTGTAATAGGTCAGGGAGGGTTTGTCAAAAGGGATATAATTGGGATAGTCCAGGGGTAAACCGCGTAGGTCGATTTCCGCATCAAGGTTGCCTCCCACAAGCCTTACAGAGATAAATTCACGGATTCCAAAATCGGCGGTAATGGTCATCTGATACCAGTTATTTGGAAGCAGTTCCTGTCCGAGATCCCGGATTTCCCAATTCTCGTTTATGGTGGGTGTACCTGTCAGGTTTTCGGATGCTCCATACCGCACCCATAAAATACCTGTTCGCTGCACGCCTGCCAATGCCATCCAGTCTGCTCCTTCAAAATGGATGGGATTGTCAACCCCTTCAAACCATTCGATATCCAGTCCAAAGACAATATCATCGGCCAGACTGGGCTCAAAGTAAAAATAGCCACTGATATATGCCCGTTCAGGACTGTTCAGGAATTCTGTCAACTCCTGGCCTTCATAGGCAAAGGCAACCGCAGCACTGGTAATGGTTTCCAAAAGAACCTCCTTTTCGTCATCCTTGTCAGAGCATGACGTTATTAGGATAAAAGCCAAAAAGAATACAGAAATACGCTTCATTTTCAGTGTGCCTAATAACCACTATGTATTTCACAGATTGCAAGTCGCAATTCTAAATCAAAGGTAGTGAAATGCACTAGCTGGTGTAAACATTGGATTTAGGATATTACTGTTGAGGATGCTGTTTATATTAGTAAAAACAGTCTTGAGGAATACAGCGTTTAAAAAACCCCGTCAGGCATGCTGACGGGGTCATAGGTACTTGTGGTAATTTTATTAGTTGCCTTCGCTAAGCGAGAAACTGCCGTCCCCGTCAAAGTTGGTCACTTCAATAGTCACTACCCATATCCCAGAAGCGCCTTGAGAGGTAACCCCACTAAAACTGTCGGGCTCCGTAGCGCCGTCTATGGTGCGGTCTAGGACCACAGCACCTTCCGAATCTTCTACGATCATCCGGAAAGAGCCTTCAGAAGTGGCGGTAATGTCTGCATTGTAGTCGGCCGTACTCAGATTATTGTTCCAGCTGAACATTCGGGTAGCCGTACCCCCATTGCCCGTAAAACTAGCGTCAACGTCCCCGTTAAAATCAGAGCGGTCTCCCACAGTGAAATCAGAAGGGTTAGCCGTAAGTTGCGTTCCGTTAACAGTTACCCTGGCAAAGGTGTCATCATCCTTGTTACATCCTACAAAAAATACCAAGGCCAAAACAAGCGTGGCAACACTAAATACATTTGATTTTTTCATAACAAAACTTGTAAAATTTGATTTAAGTAACCTGATAACGTTGAGGGGGGGGTGATATTGTATTACTTTTTCTTATCTAAGGCATTTGTGTAATTAATATGCCGTTTTCAAAGTCAGGGGTCGCATTGGAAGAAAGAATGCTACTTATCGCCAGGTGGCATTAGAAAGGAGATGGCTTCTGGCAAAATACCTATCGTGGCCGGGGCAAGGCCCACATACTCCCCATCGGCTTCGATGCCACAAGGTTGCTTACTGCCTAGTTGCACTTCCCGGGCTTGTTGGTAGCTCACTTGTGGATGGTTAATTTTCAACCCGTTCTTCAATTTGCCGAGGTTTTTTAGGTAATCCCAAATACTCAGGTCCCCGAAAATGGCCACCTGGAACTGTCCATCGGCGAGTCGGGCATCTGGGGCGATGCAGATGGCATTGCCAAAGTAGCGTCCGTTGGCCACCGCCATTTGCAGCAACTTGCCCTGCCACTGCCAGGTATCACCTGTGCAGCTTACTTCTTTTTTGGAATAGGAGAGAAACCCCCTGATGATCTGCTTGAAATAGTTATAGCCCGGGCCGAGTAGACTGGAGGATTGTTCCATATTTTGCACCACTTCGGGGCCAAGTCCAACCCCTGCTATGTTGATAAAATAACGTGTTTCCCCAGAGGGTTGCAGACTTATTTTGCCGAGGTCTATCTTTTGAGAAGTGTGAGATTGGATCAGGGAAAACAAGGCTTCGATGGAATTGCTGATCCCCGCCGTCCGGGCAAAATCATTGGCAGAACCATGAGGGAGTACCCCGATAACCGGGTGTTCTTCAGCGGGCAATTTGCTTTGCAATACCCCATTAACTACTTCATGCAGGGTGCCGTCCCCACCCACAGCGATCAGGTAATCACAGCCTTTCTCGGTGACCTGACGTGCCAGTTCGATGGCGTGTTTGCTCCTCAGGGTGGAAAGGAACTCGACCTTATCCAGAGAGTTTTGGTAACAATAGCTCTTAATTGCAGGGAGTACCTTTGCCAGGCGGTTGTTCTTGTTGTTGATGATAAAAACAATTCTCATTCGGCTTCAACAGGCAGGGCAGATTGGTAGGCAAAATTCAGATTGTAGGCATAGAATCGATCAAACCACCAGGTTTTGTATGGCTCAGGAACGGGAATGGTATCAATTGCTTCAACGGAAATATCATTATTGACCAACTTTTCTGCAGAGATTTCCAACTCCTGCAGGTACTTCTTCATCTGTTCGAACAGTTTCTC
>NZ_CEYNTP010000223.1:0-4621 GCF_982873095.1 Lentiprolixibacter sp.
TCGCGCGAGATTATCTGGTATTGTTGCCTCAGTAATGTTATTGGTGTTCGTTATGTTCGGCGCCGGTTTAATCGAAAAGGTGCCCATGGCTGCACTTACCGGGCTTATGATCATGGTAGCCCTCGGGACTTTTGAATGGGCAAGCCTAAAGACGTTTAGGAGAATGCCGAAATCGGATGTTCTGGTTATGGTATTGGTAACGCTGGTTACCGTTTTTCTTCATAATCTGGCTTTGGCCGTTTTAGTTGGGGTAATTATTTCAGCCCTTGTTTTTGCTTGGGACAATGCCAAACGGATCCGGGCGAGAAAGTATATTGATGAAAATGGAGTAAAGCACTACGAAATCTATGGCCCCTTATTTTTTGGATCTGTGGGATTGTTCAATGAAAAGTTTGACGTGCATAATGACCCTGATGAAGTGATCATCGATTTTAAGGAGAGTCGTGTGGTAGACATGTCTGCTATCGAAGCACTCAACAAAATCACGGAACGCTACCTCAAAGTAGGTAAAAAGGTCCATTTACGGCATCTCAGCAGGGACTGCAGGCGACTATTATCTAATGCGGATAAAATAATAGATGTTAATGTGTTGGAAGATCCCACCTACAAAGTTGTTGTAGACAGACTGTAATATTATATTTTTTCTTCTCCCTTAACCGACAGCTCATTTATTGCAACAGCTTGAATGCCTGTGTCCATCGGTTTTCTGTAAACCCGATGATGCAGTACAACTGGCAAAGGCCTTCAATTGGGCCCGCGGAAGTAGCTCCTCCAAAATCTTCAGTTTCCCAGCCAAACTCGTCGAGTATGTGGGAGACCTCCTTTTTGGCTTTGTCGTCATTACCGCATATGAACATGGTGGGCCGGGTTTCAAAATCCGGGTTTACCATTCGCAAATAACTCACACTGTTAAACGCTTTTACGAAGCGGGCTTCCGGATGGCGCTCCTGAAGTTCCTCCATTAGTGAGCTGTTCTGCTCCGTGAAAAATTGCAGCACACCATTTACCGGAGCTACATCTGCGATGGGGTTAGTGGCATCAATTATTATTTTTCCCTTCAGTTTATCTGCCCCGGCCAGATCAAGGACCGTTGCTGCTGCTGTTCCCTTAACCGCCAACACGAGAAGATCTGCGAAGTCAGCAGTCTCACCAACACTACCCACCTGGGCGTTATCCGGGTGGTTGTCCACCCACTCCGAAAGCTTCGAAGTATTTCTGCTGCCAATCATGGCTTCGTATCCGTGTTGTAGAAATCCGCTGGCCAGGGTTTGTCCGACAATCCCTGAACCAAGCACCCCAATTTTTTTCATGTTCTGATTCTTCTGGTTATTCAATGGCAAATTTAACATTGATGCGTCCCTCCACTTTTATTTTGTTAAACGCAACATCTAAAGGCTCTGAAGCAGCTGCATCCGCTTTCATCATAAGGGGGGACATCTCCCTCAAGTTAATAAAAGTTGGCTCAAAATCCTGAACATGAAGGGCTTTTCCCAAATTTTGATCGATGGCTTTTACCAATGTAGAAGCGAGTTCTCTGGCACGGACAATGGCCCTGACCTTTAATTCCAGTTTAAGGGTTTCCATTTGTGAGTACTCCGTTCGGTTGAGGTTGATATTAGAGATTCCTATGGACTCCAACCCCTGCAGTACTTTTCCAACGGTAAGGCCGTCATATACCAGCAAAATGAAGGCCTTTTCTTTTTGTATGTCTGTCTTCCTGAGGAAATACTTTCTGAAATCGCTTTCCAGGTCGGCAAGGCTGAGCTGGGTGTCCAGGTCAATACCTAACCTTTTGAGCTGGGTGGCCATGCGATTCTCGAGTTCTTCCACGGAGATGCGCCCCTTAGTGTCAGCTTCCGTCAACAGAATATTCAGGTAGATCCTGTCTGGCACCACCAGGGTATCTACTTTGGCTGTGGTTTCCAGATAGGGCTGGTCAATGAAGTTCTTCTGCTGGGCTTCGGTTTTCAGCGGGAAGAAAAATAATGCGAAGTAGAAGAGGATGATGGTTGAGGTATATAAAGGCTTACTCATGACTTTGAAATTTAGATGAAACAAGTTAATGTTTCTTTTTCAAGAGTCATGCCGGATTTCATAACAATAACAGTTTTCCAATTTTGGGTAATCTTTAAGTACAGGATGTTTGAAGGTGCCTATCCGCAGCATACCGATCTTTTCCATTACGTTCCAGGAACGGGTATTAACCACCGGGCAATGAGACAGTATGACTTCCAAACCCAGGTCCTCAAAAGCATATTCCAGGCAGCGCATTGCCCCTTCAGTGGCGTAGCCATTTCCCCAAAAATTCCGGGCCAGTCGCCATCCAATGTCCACACAAGGGGTGAAAGGGGATTCGAACTCCTGATCAGACAAACCGATGAACCCAATAAAGAATCCACTTTCCAATTCATCCACAGCAAAATAACAGTACCCTTTTTGTTCAAATTTTACCTGCATACGTTTCATAAAGTCCCTGGAGGCCTCATGCGAGAGGAGATTGGGAAAATAGGCCATGACTTCGGGATCCTGATTGAGTGCACACAGGCCTTTGAAGTCGGCTTCAGACCAGTTTCTAAAACCAAGTCGGCTTGATGTAAAGCAATATGAATTCTGCATAGGGTCAGGTGATAAAGCTGTCAAACAAAAAAAGTGCAAATAAACAGCTTGCTGTTATTTGCACTCCCTTGCGCTTTTATTGGTTATTGTTAAAGTGTTCGCAGGTATTCTGCAAGTTCACGTGCCTGTTCCTCGCTGAGGTTCTGATTGGTCATGATCATGTTGTTGTATTCCTTAAGCAAGGCCTTTGCAATAGGGTCTTCTTTCAGCATCCCATCAGGGTTCAGCATCATATTCATCACCCATTCCGGGCTTCTTCGCTCGTATACACCTTTCATCGCCGGGCCGATCATACGTTGGTCTGTCATATGGCAGGCCGTGCAGATCATTTCAAATGTCGCTTTGCCTCTGGCCGCAAGCTCCTGGTCAATTTCTTCCGGAAAGGTCATTTCCGTAATAGGGCCTATACCTTTATTGTCCAGGTCCACGGGAACGCCCTCAGATGCTACTTCAGTTTTGTCCTCTGTCTTGGAACGATCGACTTCAAAAGATTCCTTTTTCTCTTGTTTACCCCCACAGGCCGTGATAATAGCGGCCAGGGCCATCCATATGAGTGATTTGCGCATAATTTTGCTTTTAAGGGGCACTAATATACCAAAAACCTTGCTTACAGGATTTCATTCACAAATTGAATGCTCATTTTTTCTGAGAACGACAGGTTGTTTTCACCGTAAAAGCCAACATGCCCCCCGTATTTGGGCATCCGAAGGTGTAAAGACGGATTGACTTCTGCTTCTTTCCGGGGATAGCAGGCTTCCCCCAAAAAAGAATCGTCCAGGGCGTTGATGATAAGGCTGGGGACACGGATGTTGTTAAGGAACTGAAGGCTGCTGCACTGTTCGTAATAGTCCAGGGCATCCCTGAACCCATGGGCTTTACTGGTATAGAAATCGTCGAAGTCCTTTAAGGTCTTAATACCAGCTATTTGTTCATCGGTAAGCTGTTCCGGAAAACGGTGTTGTTTTGCCCTGAGCTTAGCCACCAGATGCTTTCGGAAGCGTACCGCATAGGCCCAGTTTTTGGGTTTCAGCAACTGTACCAGTGAGTCGTGTAACTGGCAGGGTACCGAAACGGCTATTGCAGCCTTAATTTCCTTTGGGACGGGCCTGCCTTCACCAAGGTATTTCAGTGTCATATTTCCCCCCAGGCTGATGCCTTTGATCAGGATTTCTGAATATTCCCGTGTTTGCAGGATATGTTGAATCACCGCCTCGAGGTCTTCTGTGGCCCCGGAATGGTAGGAGCGGAACAAACGGTTGGGCTCCCCGCTGCATCCCCTGAAATTAACAGCACAGGCATCAATCCCGGCAGCAAGGAACGCCTTGGCACTCCCGGTAATGTAGGGGCGTTGCCCGTGCCCTTCCAGACCGTGCAGCAAGATGGCTACCCTTTTTGTGGGCTGATCCGTATAGCTCCAGTCCAGGTCCATGAAATCGCCATCCGGGAGTTCCATACGTTCCCGTTCCTGTTCCAGACCGTTGACCTTTCGGAAGAGGCCGGCGTAAACGGTTGCCACATGGCCATTCCTGAAAAAAAAAGGGGGACGATACGGACTTGTGAGGACAGGCATTTTTTAAAACTAGACTACAACGGGGAGTATCAGCTATACTTTTTGAGTAATTGGACCTGTGCATTCAACGCCTGCAGAAATTCGCTCCGCAGTTGTGCCACAAGTTCTGTTACGGGCAATACATTGTCTATGGTGGTAACCCCTTGCCCTGCAGACCAGATGGTTTTCCAGGCTTTAGCTTCTGTATCCAGTTCTTTGCCAAAATCTACCTTATGCCCTTTGCTGAGGTCTTCTTCCCTGATCCCTGCTGCCTGCAGGCTCGCCGCCAGAAAATTGGCGTGAACCCCTGAAATGGCCGCTGTATAGACGATATCACTCGCACCGGAATTGATGATCATTTCCTTGTACGCATCCGGGGCCTTGCTTTCCTCAGTGTTAATAAAGCGGGTCCCCATATAAGCCAGATCTGCACCCATTTGAAGCGCCGAGGCAATG
>NZ_CEYNTP010000224.1:0-4567 GCF_982873095.1 Lentiprolixibacter sp.
ACGAGTACGATGGAATACTTACTCGGGTTCAAGTTGCGGTCCTCTGTTAGCAGTTCGGCCAATCGGTCAATTTGAAACGGAACCTCCGGGATCACACAGCGGTGGGCAGCACCGGCAAGGGTAGGCAACATGGCGGTAAAGCCCGCATATCGTCCAAATACCTCAAGGACCAGAAAGCGTTCGTGAGAACCCGCAGCGGTCCTGAGACTGTTGGTGAGGCTGATGGTCCGGGTTACGCAGGTACTGAACCCGATACAATAATCCGTTCCCGGGACGTCGTTATCCATGGTCTTGGGAATGGCCATGACTTTAAGTCCATTCTTAAACAAATGAACACCATAGCTGAGCGTATCGTCACCGCCAATGGGGATGAGGATATCCACCCCCAACCATTCCAGGTTTTTCACAACCTCCTTCGTCAGATCGTTTACATCCTTATTATAGCTATCCCGCAAATGTTCGGGTATCCTGTCCTTGGCAACGTGGCTGGGTCGCGTACGCGAGGTATGCAGGAAGGTACCCCCGGTCCGCGCAGCCTTGTTGACCCGTGCCTGCGAGAGTTCCACAAAATTGTTGCTGTTATCGTACTTCTTATCCCTTACGATGTCTATCAATCCAGCCCATCCCCGTCTGAATCCTATTACCCGGTACCCTTCCCGGATTGCCCGGAAGGTTACCGCGCGTATTGCCGGATTGAGCCCTGGCACATCACCGCCGCCGGTTAATATCCCTATTGTACCCTTGATTTTTTTTACGTTAGCCATAATCAGATTGCTTTAGTGAAACAAAAAAAAACCTTGCCTGAACAAGGAGTGTTAATGTAAGAAATTAAGCTGAAAAAACCGCTTGTTTCCGTGAAAAAAAAGCGCTTAGAAATATAAAAAAAACGGGCATTTCCCCGTATCTTTATGGGAACTTTGAAAACTTCATCATTATGTCCAACAATATCGAAAAGCTTCTTGGAAAAGATGCCGATTTTCTGCTAAATCACAACTGTAAAACCATTGCAAAAGATAAGTTGCACCTGCCGGGGCCTGACTTCGTTGACCGGGTTATGGGTCCTTCTGACCGAAATCCCGTTGTCCTGCGAAATATGCAGACCTTGTTCAACTCTGGCCGGCTTGGAGGATCAGGTTATGTTTCCATTTTGCCCGTAGACCAGGGAATAGAGCACACTGCCGGGGCCTCTTTCGCCCCCAACCCCATTTACTTCGACCCTGAAAGGATCGTAGAACTGGCTATTGAAGGGGGATGTAATGCTGTTGCATCCACTTTAGGAGTGCTGGGATCGGTCTCCCGTAAATACGCCCATAAAATCCCATTCCTGCTAAAGCTCAACCATAATGAATTGCTCACCTACCCCAATAAGTTTGATCAGATCATGTTTGCGAGCATTGACCAGGCTTTCGAAATGGGCTGTATTGCTGTAGGGGCTACCATCTATTACGGGTCCCCGGAAAGTAACCGACAGATACAGGAAATTACAGAGGCCTTTGAATATGCGCACGAATTGGGTATGGTGACCGTGCTATGGGCCTATCTGAGAAATTCAGGCTTCAAAAAGGACGGTAAGGATTACCACGTTTCCGCCGATGTAACGGGTCAGGCCAACCACCTGGCTTCTACCATACAGGCCGATATCGTAAAAAAAAAACAAGCCGAAAATAACGGTGGGTTTAAGGCGATCAACTTTGCCAAAACCCACGACAAAGTATATTCCGAACTCACCTCAGAACACCCTATTGACCTCACCCGTTATCAGGTGGCTAACTGTCTGATGGGCAGGGCCGGGCTTATCAACTCCGGAGGGGCTTCAGGCGACAATGACCTGGCACAGGCCGTGAAAACAGCCGTGATCAATAAACGCGCAGGAGGAATGGGTCTTATCTCAGGACGCAAGGCCTTCCAGAAACCTATGAAAGAGGGAGTTGGCTTATTAAATGCCATACAGGATGTTTACCTAGATGCTAACGTAACCATAGCATAGTTAATTACAAATTCCGGAAAAAGCCTCCTTATGGGGGCTTTTTTTATTTATGTAAAGATTGTGGCGTTCGTGTCTTGGGTACAAAAAGGATAAGGCTATCCCTGCCCATGATAGTGGCCTCTGGTTCCGGAGCGGTTTCTTCCTCAGCTTCCTTCTCCCTGGCCTTGAAAATTCGCTGCATCAGCTCGCGAAAACTACTAAAATCCACCTCATAGGAAAGACCTACCCCCTGGGTGTAGCCAATTTGCTGGATAAACTGGCGAATTTCATTCTCCCGGTTGAAGATCTTGGCGCGGAGGGTACCTTCTTCGTTCAACAATACCTGAACCTCAACATCCCCGGCCACCACAGTTTCACTGACCCCTCCAACCGGAACCCCAAACCTGCCGTTCAACAAGACCCGGTCGCTGATCTGGGTGGAAACCGTTACCCCAATCCGGTTTTCAGTTTGAATATCGTTGGGATCCAGATACCCCTGTTCATAGGAAACCCCAAGGCTAAGCTTATCGTTGCTGCCTCCCAAAACCTGGTTCAGCAGCCCGGAAGCCGTCTGGATCAGGTTTCCGGTTACGGCCTGCTGGTTGATCCCGGTGCCTTCATTCACAAAAGTCCCCTGGGCCAAAAGGAAAAACGCATTTCGCTCCTCCACCGTAGGGTCTTGTAGCCGGTATTCCAATTCAGATTTTACAATGGAACTGGTGCCAGGAAATTCAATATTAAAGGCAATTGTGGGGCGTTCCAGTTCATCCGTAAGCTGTACAACCACATCTGTGGGGATGCGCCTTGAATAGCCTGCATTATCAAGTAAGGGAGAAGGGTTGGCATTAAGGGAATACACGGCTTCCATATTGAGCTGTGCCTCTAAGGGTTCGCCTTCCCATACGATACTGCCCCCGGGTTTTACGGTAAAGGTTTTGTCAATCACCCCGCCAAAACGGTAATTGTATTCGCCCGTTACCACTACGAAGTCACCCCACATATTGAATTTGCCGTTGGTATTGATCTCGATGAGCAACAGGCCCTCCCCGGTGCCTTTAAGAGAGCTTCCCGTTTTCTGGTCGATAACGATCTCCACCTCGGCATCAGGGGTTACAATGAGGTCAAAACGCATTTCCAGGCCCTCGTAGTCCCGAAGGGTGCGTTCGGATTCCAGGGATTGTGCTCTGTCTTTTTCTATAAAGTTGATAAATGTATAATCGCCTACGGAAGCGACATCGCTAATGGGGATTTTCAGGGAACTTCCCCGCGCAGTAGAACCGTCAAATTTGATGGTCAATGCACGTGTTGGCCCGTAAATACGACCTTCACCGTTTACAAAGCCAGTCCCGTAATACAGGACCTCTTCTTCAAACTCTGTGTTCAGAATGAGAAAACGATCGTTATTAGTATCCACTTTGAGGTCCAGGCGCCAATCCTCAAAGAAATCGTGGGTAATGGTACCGTCCAACGTTGCCCTCGTATCCATAGCCACATCCCTCAGGTTGACATTCTGGAAATCAAAGGTTTGGTTGTTAAGCTTTACAGTAGCTCCGTTTTCGAAGGCGTAATCCACCGCAAGGTAGGGAATGGCGAGGCCTGCATTATCCAGGGTAAGCAATCCGTCCATTTCAGGGTTCCGAATATCCCCGCGCACAATGGTACTTCCACTTAACTGCCCCCTAATATTGGTAATTATACCCTCTCCAAGGGGACTGAACGGGGACAAGTCGAAATCAGCGAAGGAAGCCACAAAATCCGCTTTGGGGATGGGGTCCTCATTGATCACCTTGCCATCGAGCTTAAACTTCTCAAACCCGTTTTGCGATATCTGCGAATACACATCGAATTCAGTGAGGTCCCGGTTACCGACTACCCCTACATTGAGGAAGCCAAGTCCCATGCCGTTGATCCCGAAATTGTCAATGTCCAGGTTGCAGATGGGGAGGTACACATTGTCTTTCTGCAACACATTGAGGGTTCCATTTACCTCCCCGGAAAATTTCAGGCTATCCACTTCCGGGGTAATCTTATTCAGGGATACCAGTTTAAACTGTAATTCCAGGTCTTTGTAGGTAGAATCTGCCAACTGTCCCCGAAGTCGGATCTGCTCCCGGTTATCATTATTCATCACCACTTCCTCTATGGTGATGCTATCCAGGGCATTGTTGAAAATCACCTTGTTTTTCGCATTCCCTTCCCGGTTGAGCACCCAGGTGTTGCCCTTAAAGCTGATATCTGACTTTTTCAGGCCAATTACCGATTTCTTCTCATCGTTAAAGGTATGATAGAAGTTGAGGTTATAAATATCATTGTATTCACTGCCGCCCTGGAACTCCGTCCTGAAAAACAGGGTGTCATTAAGGGTGGTATTGATCAGGTTAAAATCTTTCAGGTTGTAATACACCGTGGAAATATCGTCCACCGAGACAAAGGTGTTGAACAGCGGGTTCTTGTTGTCTATCCGGACCTCGATATTTTCCAGTTCATTGCGGAAGGCGGCTATGTTGGGGGACCTGAAGGTGAGTTTAAAATCCCCTTCATCCGCTACGATATCCCCGCGGATAAAATTATTGGGCCCAAAACGGCCCTCAGGAAAAAAGA
>NZ_CEYNTP010000225.1:0-3301 GCF_982873095.1 Lentiprolixibacter sp.
AACAGTGTGCTCGGTAAGATTTTTTCTGCCGGGAAACGGATCCTTACCGGGGAAAGCCTGTTTATGACGGCCTTTCTCAATGAAGGCAGCGGCAAAAAGAAAGTGAGCTTTGCCTCGCCCTATCCCGGCAAGATCGTTCCTATTGACCTTTCCGAAAAACAGGGGAAATTCATCTGCCAGAAAGATGCCTTCCTCTGTGCGGCAAAAGGAGTGTCTGTAGGCATAGAATTCTCTAAACGCCTGGGCCGGGGCCTCTTTGGTGGGGAAGGATTCATCATGCAGAAACTGGAAGGCGACGGCATGGCCTTTGTACACGCCGGGGGTACCCTGGCGCGTAAGGAACTGGCCCCGGGAGAAGTATTGAAAGTAGACACCGGATGTATTGTAGGCTTTTCTAAAGATGTGGACTACGACATCGAATTTGTTGGCGGTATACGCAACACCATTTTCGGTGGGGAAGGCTTGTTCTTTGCAAGCCTTCGGGGCCCTGGTGTGGTCTACATCCAATCCCTGCCTTTTAGCAGGCTTGCTGCACGTGTATGGGCAGCTGCTCCCAAAGGAGGCGGGAAAGACAAGGGTGAGGGCAGTATCCTGGGCGGTTTAGGAGACCTGCTGGATGGGGATAAGCCCTTTTAAGATCCAAATTCTCCTCAGCTAACAGGATAATTATGGATTTTACCCACCTCTTCACATTTCTCGAAGCGCTTCAAGCTAACAATAATAAAACCTGGATGGATGCCAACAGGAAGTGGTATCAGGAAGTCCGGAATGCGTTTATCCAGTGGCTGGATGAGCTGGATCACGAATTGGCCCTTATCGATCCGGACTATTATCCCACTCCTGGGAGAAAGGGGATCAACCGCATCAATAACAATCTCATGTTCCATCCCAATAAACCTGTCTATAAAGACCATTTCGGGGCCGGACTAGACAAGGCGCCCGATTCCGGGGATTTCTATATTCATATCGGGATTAATGAGTGTATGCTGGCCGGGGGGATTTGGCGGCCTAACCCTGCAAAGCTCCGCAGTATACGCGAAGCAATCGATTACAACGGGGAAGAGCTGGTCCGCATCCTGGAAGAACCGGCATTTAAAAAAAGGTTCGGTGGCCTCTACCAGGACGAACGCCTCATCAGTGCGCCCAAAGGCTTTTCCAGGGATCATCCGTATATTGACCTGTTGCAAAACAAATCCTTTGCCGTGGTATGCCCGGTAAGCAGGAGCGAAGTGCTGGAAGAAGACGTTAAGGATTTGGTTATTGAGGTCTATAATGAAATGCTACCCTTCCGGCGTTATCTCAATGAGGCCATCACGGTGTAGGAAGAAAGTAGGGGAGGACTTAGATATCCCTGTAGGAAAGTTATGAAGTACGGCAAGATCAAAAACATTAGAAAAGAGGTACTGTCTAAGGCCTGGTACCAGCTCTACCGCTACACCTTTGACTACCAGAAGGAGGACGGGGAATGGGAGACGCAGCGAAGAGAGACCTACGACCGTGGGAATGGGGCGGCCATACTGCTCTATAACCCGGTAAAGGGCACCGTTATCCTTACCCGACAGTTCCGCATGCCTACCTATGTGAACAACAACCCTGACGGGATGATGGTGGAGGTTTGTGCCGGGTTGCTCGAGGGGGATGATCCGGAGTCCTGTATCATAAAGGAGGTTGAAGAGGAGACAGGTTTCCGCGTCTCTGAGGTTCAACAGGTTTTTGAAGCATATATGTCGCCCGGTGCTGTCACCGAGAAGCTTTCATTTTTTGTTGCGGAATACAGTGAGGATATGAAAATCGGGGAGGGTGGAGGAGCCGAACACGAGTCGGAGCATATTGAGGTCCTTGAACTCCCGTTTAAAGAGGCGCTGGCGTGGATAGAGAGCGGTGACATTCAGGATGCCAAAAGTATTATGCTGTTGCACTACGCCCTGATTCACAAGCTCATCGACCTGTGACGATGTGAACTTTCTTCGGTGTGTATTTCAATAAGTATCCCGTACCCATTCCAGATAGTACTGCATTTGCTGTTTAATTTCCGACGTGGGCTTGCGGAAATGGTTGTTCATAAAACTGAAAATAAGCACCTTTCCCTTTTTGGTTAGCAGGTAGCCACTGAGATTGTAATTGTTTCCGAGGGTCCCAGATTTCGCAAACAGGTAGGGCTTGCTTTCTCCGGGGTACCAGTCCTTCAGGGTACCAGAGACACCACCGGCCGGCAGGAGTGCAAATAACCGGTTTCTTGGGAGTTGTTTATAGAGTTTATACAACAGGTGAACCAGCGAAGCCGGCGTGCAGAGGTTATAACGAGACAAACCGGAACCGTCTACCCATCTCGGCGGGTCGCGCAGGTCAGACAGGGACATTTCCAGGAAAAAATCGCGCGCTGATGCTGATTTCAATGTGTCTGACAGTTGATCGGCAACCAGAAGTAACAACTGCTCAGCAAGGAAGTTGTCGCTTTCCTGCATCATTCTTTGCAATACGGAATCGGTGGGGATACCCAACAGGATTTCATTTGTTTCCCGGGAAAAGGAATCTGATTTTGAAATTTTTTTACTTAGTACGGCTTCCAGGAGTTGACGGGTAAGGGTAGTGTCTGTCAAATAGGGTACCCTTAGGGTGTCTTTTTTGTCCGGATCCAGGAAGAACAGATTCTCCGCTTTTTTACGGCGAATGGGATAGGCAGCAAGGACTACATTTTCCTTGAAAATAGAAGGGACCACCCCAAGTGTATCCTGTAGGGACAATTCAACAACATTCCCATAGAGGGGGAGGGCACTTCTCTCCGGGGCAAACGCACTATCGTAATCCTCCCAGGCCCAGCCCGGGCCAAAGGGGTCCTCTATAAAATGGTCGTGATACAAGGCAATGGGTCCCTGGTGCGAATTCATAAAGCGATACAGCGTGCTGTCCTGGAAATGGGGATGGAACTGGGTGGGGTCACCGGTCCCTGCGATTAGCAGGGTATCCCCCTGTAGCTGGTAACGTGCCACCGGGATGCGTTCTGGCAACACCTGCAGGGCGGAATACAAAGTAAAAAGTTTGGTATTGCTCGCTGGGGTAAAATATTTGTTGTGGTTAATAGCGAGCAGGGTGTCTTGCTGCTCTGGATCGAGGACCATAATCCCCGTGAAGTGGTTTTGAAAGAGGTCCTTTTTTAAGGTATGCCGGGATTTTCTTTTTAAGGCCGATTTGCGAGCCGAACCACAGGATATTAACAAGCTGGTGATGAAGAAGAAACAGAAAAAACGTTTCAGGAATTCTTGTGAAAAGAAGGAAGGGAATAGCGCGCAGTTCATCGAAT
>NZ_CEYNTP010000225.1:3311-4533 GCF_982873095.1 Lentiprolixibacter sp.
CCATTTTTAACGAATTCTCCTACACAATTCATACCTTTTTTTGCTTAACTTTGAGTACAATCTAACTAAAACATTTGAATCTTATGGCCAGAGCAATGTTGGAGTACTACAAAACAGTACTTCAAAAAGTAAGTTTTGATGTTAAATTATTTAGCAAGGAACTTAAAAAAGCCATTAAAAGGCTACTCCCCCATGAAATTGAAGAATTGAAGTATTGGTTGCACCGTTTTATAAATGACAAGCCGGAATTGCAACCGACATTAATTTACCTGAAAGCATAAGACCAAGCCACTTGAAAAAGTGGCTTTTTTATTACCTGACAGGGCTGATGATCTTTACGTCCTGAAAGGTGATCGCCCCTCTCACTACCCCGGTGATCACCTCTTTTAAAGCATCGGTGATCTGAATTTTAAGTTCGTTCTTGTGATAGATAAGACTTACCTCACGCGCTGGTGGTGGGTTCTCAAAATGTTTAAGGTTGCTCTTTTTCTTATTGTCCAACTCGAGGGTATTCAGGTAGGGCAGTAAGGTCATCCCAAGGCCTTCATTGGAGAGGTTAACCAGCGTTTCAAAACTGCCACTATGGAGCTGAAAATGTTCTTCTTTGTATTCTTTGCTGGCTTTACACAGGTTAATTACCCCTTCCCTGAAACAATGCCCATCCTGTAGAAGCAGGATATCATTGATGTCGAGGTCTTCCGGGCTCAGGTTTTCCTTGCTGCTCAGGCGGTGGGGCTGGGGGACATACCCTACAAAAGGTTCATAATAGAGTGGCCGTTCCCGGATGAATTCAATTTCAAGGGGTGTGGCAGCGATGGCACCGTCCAAATGCCCATCCTGCAGGTTGCGGATAATACTTTCTGTACTTTGTTCTTTTACAATGAGGTTAACCTTTGGGTATTTATTGATAAAGGTTTTCAGGAACATGGGCAGTAGGGTGGGCATAATGGTAGGGATGATCCCCAGGGTGTATTCTCCGCCGATGAACCCCTTTTCCTGATCCACGATATCCCGGATACGTTCAGCTTCGTTGACTATATTTTTTGCCTGTTCAACAATCTTCTGTCCGGCTTCCGTAATGGATATGGGTTTCTTGCCCCGGTCAAAAATCAGGATGTCCAGTTCCTCTTCAAGCTTCTGCACCTGCATGCTGAGCGTAGGTTGGGTCACAAAACATTTCTCGGCCGCCAGGGTGAAGTTCTGATATTCCGCTACGGCCAGT
>NZ_CEYNTP010000226.1:0-4503 GCF_982873095.1 Lentiprolixibacter sp.
AGGTATTTTGCTGCCTCGGCTGTCGCTATATTGCCTACTACCACATCCAGTTCTGGATGGTTGTCCTTTACCTGTTTCAACACAGAAATTACTCCTTTGGTATGTCCATGTGCCGTATCAATTACCACGGCATCAACCCCTGCCTGTACAAGTGCCGCAGCGCGTTCTGCCGCATCAGAGGTGACACCAATTGCGGCGGCTACCCGGAGACGGCCGTATTTGTCCTTATTTGCGATGGGTTTTTGAGTAAGCTTGGTGATATCCCGGAAGGTGATCAGACCCACTAATGTATTATCGGCATTTACCACCGGTAATTTTTCAATTTTGTTGGCCTGCAGGATTTCTTCCGCCTCTTCTAATGAAGTGCCTTCCCCCACGGTAACCAGGTTTTCCGAAGTCATCACCTCGGTTATAGGCCGTTTGTTGTTCTTTTCAAAACGCAGGTCGCGGTTAGTTACAATACCTGCCAACTTGTTGTTTTTATCTACAATTGGGATCCCCCCGATACTATGCTCCCGCATGGATTCCTTTGCGTCCTGCACGATGGCTGTCAGGGGCAGCGTAACCGGATCCATAATCATACCGCTCTCGGCACGTTTCACCTTACGCACCTTCATGGCCTGATTAGCAATGGTCATGTTTTTGTGCAGCACTCCGATGCCCCCTTCCCTTGCCATGGCAATGGCCATTTTAGATTCCGTCACGGTATCCATGGCTGCAGACACTACTGGAACATTAAGGGTGATGTTTCGGGTAAATTGCGAGGAGATATTTACCTCCCTTGGGAGGATTTCTGAGTAAGCAGGAACGAGAAGGACATCGTCATAGGTGAGCCCTTCTCCAAGGATCTTCTTAAGGTGAGCGTCCATGGCAATTAAGGATTAATTGCGTGCAAATATACGGTTTTTTTATCTGCTAGTTTCTTCCACTCACCAAAAACCAGAACACCCCAAAAATGTTAAAGTTTATACCTAATGCTTTGATAACAAATTGTTAAGAAATTCTTATTTATAATCTATCCAAATAAGCTTGTTTGAACGGTTCATTTCGTATACATTTGTTCTGTAATATCTTTCTATTTTTATTAAATCTAAATAAAATGATGAAGGTTCAACTGCTGATTTTACTGGTATTAGCTGCTTCATTTACTAGTGTTAAAGCGCAAAACAGCATAACTTATCACCGCGACTCCACCCTGGTCCGTCTGGATGAGGTGGTCTTACAGGCAAATGAGATCCTGGGCAGCAAATTCCAGGCTCGCAATCGCACCGGGGCAGCCTATTATATTTCCCCCAAAGAACTTAAAAAATTCGATTATACGGATATCAACAGGGTTTTGCGAACCGTTCCGGGAGTTACCGTATACGAAGAAGATGGTTTCGGACTTCGGCCAAATATCAGTTTGAGGGGGACCTCACCAGAGCGCAGTGCAAAGATCACCCTCATGGAAGATGGGGTCCTTATCGCTCCAGCCCCTTATAGTGCCCCCGCAGCCTACTATTTTCCATCTGTTGCACGCATGCAGGCCGTTGAAATACTGAAAGGGAGCAGTCAGGTACAATATGGGCCCTTTACCACGGGTGGGGCGATTAATATGATATCCATGCCCATACCCGAAGCTTTCCAGGCGAGCCTGAGCGGCGGTTATGGAAGTTTCAACAGCAGCAGGATACACGCCAAACTGGGGGATTCCAGGGAGCGCTTTGGTTATGCTGTTGAATACCTCAACTTTAATTCCAATGGGTTTAAAGAACTTGATAACGGCGGAGATACCGGTTTTGACAAAAATGATCTGGTAGCGAAATTCCGGGTGAATTCCGGACCTGAGGCAAAACTTCCACAGTCTTTTGTCTTGAAATTTCAATATTCTGACGAAGTGTCCGATGAAACCTATCTCGGCCTTACCGATGCGGATTTTGGTAGCAGTCCTTTCCGCAGATACGCAGCATCACAAGTGGATCAAATGACCAATGACCACTTGCAATTCATGGGGACCCATACATTCCGGTTCAATGACTTTTTCAGTTTGTCTACCACGGCTTATTACAATAAATTCAGCAGGAACTGGTACAAACTGGACGGGGTAACACTGAACGGAGAGCGACAGGGTTTGTCAACCATCCTCGATGACCCCGAACTTTTTCCTGAATACTTCAGCCTGATTAACGGCAACACGGATACTACTGCAGATGCCTTACTGGTTAAGGCCAATAACCGGGATTACATATCAACAGGTATTCAGACGAAATTCGATTACCACTGGAAAGGGGAAACAACTTTTCATGATATTGAAATCGGGCTGCGTTACCATTACGATGAAGAAGACCGGTTTCAATGGGTAGATGCCTATGGAATTACAGACGGCATCATGAACCTGACCAACGCAGGGACCCCTGGAACGGACGCTAACCGAATCAGTGATGCCCGGGCTTTTTCAAGCTATGCCTTGTACAAAGTTAAATACCGCGACCTTACCCTTACACCGGGAATGCGTTTTGAGAGCATCCGTCTGGGCCGGCGTAATTATGGCAGTAATGATGTAGATCGCACTGGAATAGACCTGAGCGAAAGGGAAAACCAGGTAAACGTGTTTATCCCCGGAGTAGGGTTTAATTACAATCTGGATAATTTTTCCGTATTCGGAGGGATCCACAAAGGATTTTCCCCTCCTACCAGCAAAGAAGGAGAAAAGGCAGAAGAAAGTATTAATCTGGAACTCGGAACCCGTTTCAGCTTTCTGGGCATAACAGGGGAGGTCATAGGGTTCTTCAATGATTATAGCAACCTATTGGGAAGCGATCTAGCCGCAACAGGAGGCACCGGATCCCTGGAGCAGTTCAATGCGGGAGAGGTAAATGTGAGTGGTCTGGAGCTTTTGCTGAATTATGATTTACTTAGCGAAAATGACAAATTGAAGCTACCGATAACGTTTGCTTATACCTATACCGATACTGAGTTTCGCAACAGTTTCGGAAGTGAGGAAGATCTATGGGGAGAAGTGAATGTAGGGGACGAATTGCCATACATCGCCAAACACCAGTTTAATACCAGCTTATCCCTGGAACACAAGGATTTTGAGATCAATGTAAGCGGCAGGTTTAACGGAGAATTCAGGACCGAAGCGGGCACGGGAGCCATCCCCCAGGATGAAAAGGTAGCTTCCAACTTCATAGTAGATATGTCTGGAAAATACCGGCTTTCCAAAAACCTGGGACTCACCGCCAACATTATCAACCTTACAGATGAAACCTATGCTGTCGCACGTGTTCCCGCAGGATTGCGGCCGGGTTTGCCCTTTAATGCCAGTATTGGCGTCCTTTTGACGTACTAAAGGGAGGATCGTTTAATAATAACGTGAAAAAAGATCCTTGGCCTTGTTATATGCTGCTTCAAAGGCCATCCAGTTTACGCCTGTAGCCACTTTGTTTGATGTGAAATATGAGAGTAGTTTTTCGGTAGGCATATTTCCGGTGAGTTCATCTTTGGCCATAGGACAGCCCCCGAATCCCTGTATGGCCCCGTCAAATCGCCTGCAGCCCCCTTCAAATGCCGCATGAACCTTTTCATACCACGTTGAAGGAGTGGTATGCAGGTGGGCCCCGAATTCAATATCCGGGTACAATGGGATCAATTCCTGAAAAAGCTGTTTGATCATCCCCGAAGTAGACGACCCGACAGTATCTGATAAAGAAAGGATCTTTACCCCCATAGAAGCGAGTTTTTCGGTCCATTCCCCCACAATTTCAACACTCCAGGGATCTCCGTAGGGATTTCCGAAACCCATGGAAATATAGGTTACCACCTCTTTGCCAGCTTTTTCACTTAAATCCAGTATGCCTTCAAGCACTTCAACAGACTGAGCTATCGTCTTATGGGTATTCCGCATCTGGAAGTTCTCAGAAATAGAAAAGGGGTATCCCAGGTACCTGATTTCATCAAACACACAGGCATCTGTTGCCCCTCTCAGGTTGGCCACTATGGCCAACAAACGGCTTTGCGTCTGACTTAAATCCAGACCTTTCAAGACCTCTGCAGAATCTGCCATCTGCGGTATCGCCCTGGGGGAAACAAAACTTCCGAAGTCCAGGGTATGGAACCCGCAATTTAAAAGGGCCTGCAGGTACTTCACCTTCTCGTGAGCAGGAATGATAGCCTTTATGCCCTGCATGGCATCCCGTGGACATTCGACTATTTTTACACGATCCGGCATAAACTCCCTGATTTCTCTAACAAAATTACCACTAATTCCTTAAGCACCTAAGGCCTGTTCTACCACTCGTCGCATATTTCAGGTGTCTGTCTATTTATCATGACCAGAATTATAAACCATATTAATTTTAGTACTTCATTAGTGCAACATCCATCAGCTTATTAAAATTTTTAGTCAATGGAAAACAATTTGATAATCAATTTCACTCCTACAGGAATGATACCCACAAAAGCGATGACCCCTCATGTTCCCGTTAGTGTCAGTGAAATTGTGGAGGATGTCCACAAAGCCTG
>NZ_CEYNTP010000227.1:0-4489 GCF_982873095.1 Lentiprolixibacter sp.
ATGCGACCCGTATTGGAAAGATTTCTTTATGCTTTTCACTCAGATTTCCTATGTCAGAATATATTGAAAGTTCGGCGTCAAACTAAACTATGCCGTTTATAAAAATGCCTGCTGTTGAATTTACATGGTATGATGGTGGTCTTACACCTGATCGTCCTGAAGGTGTGAAACCCGGTACTTTCCTGGGCGATGGTGGCGGAGGTGCAATTTTCTATGGCACCAAGGGTATCCTTATCTGTGGTACCTATGCCAGGGATCCGTATATCGTTGGCAGGGAAGACAATCCACCCCCAGTAACCAATGAATTGCGGAGGATTGCTGATGCTATGAATGGCGGTCATGAAATGGACTGGGTGCGCGCTTGTAAAGAAAGTAAGGATAGTCGCGTGGAATGCAGCTCTAATTTCGACTATGCAGGACCACTTAACGAAACTGTTGTGGCCGGGAACCTTGCCGTGCGTTTACAGAGCTTGCGCAGAAGGCTCGAATGGGATGCGGAAAACATGAAGATCACAAACATCAGCGATACCGATGAGATCAGGGTCGTAACCTCAGATAGCTTTACAGTGGTAGATGGGGATCCGCGATTTGACACAAAATTCGCGACTATGAACGCCAAAGAAGCGGCTGAGAACTATATTAAAAAGGTTTACAGAGAAGGCTGGAGCTATTAATTAAAACAAGACACAATGATAAGAGTAAAGATTGCTTCCTTACTTATTTTAGCAGTATTGGTATCCTGCAATACGGCCAAAAAAGAAAAGGAAAGTGAAGCACAAGAAGAACAGGAAGTGGTAGAGACCGAAATGGCAGCTGCCCCTAACACCTTAACCGAGGCAGAAAAAGCCGAGGGCTGGAAACTGTTGTTTGATGGTGAAACATCTGAAGGCTGGAGGAGTTATGGGAAAGACACCTTCCCAAGCGGTTGGGTGATCGCAGACGGAATGATCCACTGTCCGGGTTCGGGCCGGGGGGAAGCTGGCGGAAAAGACAGAGGTGATATCCTGTACGATCAAAAGTTTTCGAATTTCCACCTTAAACTGGAGTGGAAAATTTCAGAAGGCGGCAATTCAGGCATCTTCTATTTGGGTCAGGAATCTGACGATCTGGACTTTATCTGGAAAACAGCACCGGAAATGCAGATACTGGACAATGAAAAGCACCCTGATGCCCAAATGGGTACCGATGGCAACCGACAGGCAGGTTCCTTGTATGATCTTATTCCGGCCAAACCTCAGAACGCAAAACCGGTAGGGGAGTGGAACCAGGTAGAGATCATGGTTTACAAAGGTTCGGTCTGGCACAAGCAGAACGGAGAGAAAGTAGTGGAATACCACTTATGGACCCCTGAGTGGAACGAACTGGTTGCCGGAAGTAAATTCCCTGATCTCAATGAGAACTGGGCTGAGGTGGCCTCTGAAGGGTATTTTGGCCTTCAGGACCACGGGGACGATGTCTGGTTCCGTAATATTAAGATAAAGGAGCTTTAAGGGCTTTCCGGTATACCTCTTAAGGTAATAATTGAAAAGCACGGCAAAATGCCGTGCTTTTCTTTTGTATCATTATCGATTGGTACATAAATCCAAACATAAACATCTGATTTTATCAGGATTAAATTTGGGTCTACACCGTCCCTCCCAAACGTTTAATCAACTGTGTAAGTACCAGGGAACCCAAACCAAAAACTCCAATTATCGCCCATTGTCCAAGGGTGAGGGGTACCAGGGACAAGGTTTCGGCCACGACGGGTATCAGGTTAGTGATTACGACAATGATTACACATAGGATTAATGCGCCCCACACCCATGGGTTTTGCGTTACCTCATTGACCAAAAATGAAGTCTTCCGGGAGGGCATATTAAAGATGTTCAGGAGTTGGGCAAGCACCAGGGTATAAAAGGCCATATTATTGATGACTTCTACAGGCAGGTTCAGCTGGAAATGGGAATACAGGGTGATCCCCAGCACGGCTATGGTAATACTCAATCCGCATATTGCTGTGGTAATCCACAATCTTGGCGTCATAATAGGCTCCTCAGGTTTTCGCGGAGGCTGGTTCATCAGGTCTTTTTCACCTTTTCCCATACCCAGGGCGAGTGCGGGAAATACATCCGTGATCAGGTTGAGGTAAAGTATTTGTAAGGGCAGTAAAGGGGCTGGCAACGCCAGGATGGCAGCCACCCCAACCGAAATAATTTCGGCCAGGTTACACGACAGCAGGTAGACCACGAATTGCCGTATATGTTCAAAGATAAGCCTGCCCTGGTGGATGGCCAGTTCCATGGCGGTAAATTTGTCGTTCTTCAGGATCACATCTGCAGCTTCCCTGGCCACTTCTGTACCCCGAATGCCCATGGCAACACCGATATCTGCTTTCCGTAGGGCAGGGACATCATTGACCCCATCACCAAACATTCCCACAATATGCCCGTGTTCCTGATAGGTTTTTATGAGTTCCAGTTTTTGTTTTGGGGTGACGCGCGCAAATACCCTGGCAGCCAGGACCCGTTTATCGAAGTCGGCATCCCCTTTTCCGTATTGGTCCAACTCTGCGGTATTCACGAGTTCATCTGAAATTTTATCCTCAGATAGCATTCCTATTTCCTGGGCAATCTTTCCCGCTGTGCGCGGGTGGTCCCCGGTCATCATTACCACCTTAATCCCGGCGTTTTTGTAAAGAGAGATGGTATCCCTGACGTCTGTACGGGCGGGATCAATAAAACCGATGACACCAATTAAGGTCAGGTCTTCCAGGACCCGCTTTCTTTCAGGAGGGGTTTCCAGGTTCCGATAGGCCAGTGCCAGGGTGCGGTAACCCTCTGCGGCCATATTTTCAACCCACTGATTCCATTCCTGTTTCTTATTTAATTCCACTACATTCCCATTTGCCATCACCGTGTTGCAATAGGATATCAAAACCTCAAAAGCTCCCTTGGCACAAACCACATAGCGGTCGTGATTGGTACGGTTCACGGTAAGCATGTATTTCCTGTTGGTGTCAAAGGGAAATATCATCACGTCTGGATAGTCCTTTCGTATCTGCTCCGGATCCAAACCCAGGTTCTCGGCTAATTCCAGCAGGGCAATGTCAATACTGTCCCCTATGCGTTCTCCCTTGGCGGTAGGACTTTCATTGCAGAGGACACCGGTGATCACCAATTTTTTTAGATCGGCGCGCTCTGAGGTCAGTTTGGAAAGGGCCTCGTAATGCTCATTTACCCGGAAGAGCTGTTTGTCTGCAAAACTTAGGGTATGCACTTTTAAGCGATCTTCTGTGAGTGTGCCGGTTTTATCTGTACAAATGATGTCTGTAGCCCCGAGGGTATGTACAGCCTCTAATTTCTTGATAATAACCTGTTTTTTGGACAGGAGCAACATGCCCCTGGCCAGGGCTATAGTGGCCACAATGGGCAGGCCTTCGGGTATGGCAGCTACGGCCAGGGCCACCCCGGTCTGTATCATCAGTTTCAGGTCCATCCCGCTGTAGATCCCCGAAATGACTACCAGAATAGCCAAAAGGAGCGTTAACCCGATCAACCAGCGGCTCAGTTCAGCCAGTTTTTGCTCTATTGGGGTCTGGGATTTTTCTGCTTCCTCACTCAGTACCTGGATTTTGCCGAGTTCGGTTTGCATTCCTGTGGCAACGACGACTGCCCTCCCCGTGCCGTTGACAACAAAAGTGCCTTTGTACACCATATTCTCCCTTTCCGGCAGCAGGGTGTCCTGGGGAAGGGGTTCGGTGGTTTTTTCAATATTCAGGCTTTCTCCGGTAAGGGCAGCTTCTTTCACCTGTAACCCCTCCACCCGGAGGAGACGTGCGTCAGCGGCTACGATATCACCTGCCTGCAAAATGAGGATGTCGCCGGGTACCAGGACAGAAGCTCCCACGGTTTTGATCACGCCATCGCGGAGCACTCGGGTACGCACACGCCCCAAACTTCTCAGTTTTTCCAGGGCGCGTACCGCCTGAAACTCCATAAAATACCCGATACCAACAGTAATGGCAATGACCACCAAAATGGCAATGCCTTCGGCCCAATCCCCAAGGACAACAGCCAGCAAAAAGGCCACGAGCAAGATGTAGATTATGGGGTCTACAAACTGATCTGCCAGGATACGGAGCTTTTTTTTCGGTCCTTTTTCCGGGATTTTGTTATAGCCATAGTGCTGCAGCCTTTTTTTTACTTCAGGGGTGTTCAATCCCTGGGTTGCATCACATCGCAGCTTTTGCAGGACCGTTTCAGGTTTGGTGGAAAAGGCGTTTGGAATCATGCTCAGGGCTGTTCTTCTATTGCTGATAAGGCGTTTAAGGTAATCCCATATGTATCAATGTCCAATGATTTTTGTCAGCATGACACTTTTTAAAAAGGCACCGATCCAAGAGGATAGTTGGGATCGGGAACTGACACATGTCATTGTAGATGCTCTGCTTCCTTTACACATTTGTGGGGTGGGAGGCATGTATGTAGTCGGACAAATTCCAACGCAA
>NZ_CEYNTP010000228.1:0-4484 GCF_982873095.1 Lentiprolixibacter sp.
CCGGGAATTCTGACAGGGCTTTTCCTGATGGTTGTAGCGTCCATCTGGGCAAAGAAAAAGGGTTATGGGGTAGGAAAACGCAGTTCACTCAAAGAGGTGTACAGCACCTTTGTAGATGCTGTACCTGCCCTGTTCTTGCTGATATTGGTCATTGGCGGCATTGTAGCGGGGATTTTCACCGCCACCGAAGCATCTGCCATTGCAGTACTGTACAGCTTGGTGCTCGGATCCATCTATAAGGAAATTACTTTTGAAAAACTTCCAAAGATATTTTTAGACTCCTCAGCTACTACGGCTATTGTTATGCTCTTGATCGGGGCTTCGATGAGTATGTCATGGGTGCTTTCCTATGAACATATACCGCAGGAAATCAGTACAGGCCTTTTGAGTATTTCGGACAACAAAATTATGGTGCTGTTGCTCATAAATTTTATTCTGTTGCTAGTGGGTATTTTTATGGATATTACCCCTGCGGTACTCATTTTCACGCCCATATTTTTGCCTGTAGTGACCAAATTGGGGATAGATCCCGTACATTTTGGCGTCATCATGATTTTAAACCTTTGTATCGGGCTGTGTACGCCACCTGTGGGTTCTGTCCTGTTTGTGGGCGTGGGCATTGCCAAAACATCCATAGAAAAGGTAGTAAGACCGTTATTTCCCTTATTTGTTGCCATGGTAGTTGCATTGTTTTTGATAACTTATATACCCGAATTGACGCTGTGGCTGCCTGGCCTGTTTGATTTATTATAAACTTAAAACACCCACTATGACGCAAGTGAATTTTAAAATAAAGGTTTTGGCCCTGTGTGTTTTGTTCTTTTATGGCTGTGGTGAAGCCATTAAGGATGACGCTCCCTGGGTGGCCCTGTTTGATGGCGAAACCCTGGACGGATGGACCCAGAAAGGCGGTGAGGCCCTATATGAAGTAAGGGGGAATACCATTGTGGGCAAAACTGTTCACAATACCCCGAATTCCTTCCTGACGACCAATACCCGGTACGATGACTTCATTTTAGAGTTGGAATACAAAGTAGATCCGTCGATGAACTCCGGGATCCAGATACGCAGTAATAGTTTTCCATATTACAGGGAGGGAAGAGTACACGGCTACCAGGTTGAAATTGACCCTTCTGACCGTGCATGGAGTGGGGGTATTTATGATGAGGCCAGAAGGGGATGGCTGTATCCGTTAGACGGCAAGCCCGAAGCACAGCAGGCTTTTAAGCAAAACGAATGGAACCATTACCGTATTGAGGCCATTGGGGACACGATCAAAACATGGGTGAATGATGTGCCAGTAGCATATTTGATTGACGAGAAGACCGCTGATGGATTCATCGCCCTTCAGGTCCACAGTATAGGAGATAACCAGGAAGCAGGTACTGAGATTCGCTGGCGCAATATCAGGATTTTGACGGACAGCCTGCAGAAATATTCCAGGGCGTCAGCGGCAAAACAGATCCTTACTAAAAACCAGCTTACCATCGATGAGGAGAAGAGGGGATGGAGATTGCTTTGGGATGGTGAGACCAGTAAAGGCTGGCGCGGAGCAAAACTAGACAGTTTCCCTGACCGGGGCTGGATCATCGAAAATGGCGAACTCACCGTTTTGGCCTCAGGAGGTGCCGAGGCGGCCGCAGGGGGCGATATTGTGACCGTTGATACGTACAGTGATTTTGAATTGAAGGTCGACTTCAGGCTGACTGAAGGGGCGAACAGTGGTATAAAATATTTTGTAGATACCGATCTGAACAAAGGTCCGGGTTCTTCCATAGGATTGGAATACCAGATTCTGGACGATGCCAGGCATCCCGATGCGAAGTTGGGCAATCATAAGGGTAGTCGGACTTTGGCTTCGCTCTATGATCTAATTCAGGCGGATGTGGATAAGCCAGCTCATCCGATCGGTGAGTGGAATTCGGCCTATATCCTCTCCAGGGACAACCATGTTGAGCATTGGCTGAATGGTGTAAAAGTGCTGGAGTATGAACGCAAAAGCGATGAATTCCGAAAACTTGTATCCGAAAGCAAATACGTCAAATGGCCCAATTTCGGCGAAGGAGAAAGCGGCCATATCTTACTTCAGGACCACGGTGACCATGTAAGCTTTAAAAATATCAAGATACGACCCATAACCAAAGAAGAATAAACATGACCTCGAGAAGAGATTTTATCAAAAAGACCACGGCAGGTACGGCGGCCATGACCCTGGGCACTGGTATACTACCCGGATTTGCAAGTGACAACGTACTTGGCGCCAATGAACAGATCAATTGCGCAGTAATTGGTGTTCGCAGTCGTGCCAAGGCGCACATAATAGCCATTCATCAGGATGCCAATGCAAAGATCCTTTACAACTGTGATGTTGACGATGTCATTATTGAAGCAAATAACGCCTGGTGTCAGAAGAACATTGGATATGTACCCAAGGTGGAGAAAGACTTCCGAAAAATTTTGGAGGATAAAGATGTCGATGCAGTATTCATTGCCACCCCCGAACACTGGCATGCCCCAATGGCCATCATGGCCTTGCAGGCAGGTAAGCACGTGTATGTCGAAAAACCCTGTAGTCACAACCCCCATGAGAATGAATTGTTGGTAGCGGCTCAGAAGAAGTATGGCAAAAAGGTACAGATGGGCAACCAACAGCGTTCGGCCCGTACTTCGATAATGGCAGTCGAGGACATTAGAAAAGGTATAATCGGTGATGTGTACAAGGGTGAAGCCTATTACTCAAACAATCGGGGATCTATTGGCATTGGCCAAAAAATCGAGGTGCCACCAACTTTAAATTGGGAGCTTTGGCAGGGGCCGGCCCCAAGGGAAGAATATCGCGACAATATCCATCCTTATAACTGGCACTGGTTCCGTAGTTGGGGCACAGGGGAAATCCATAATAATGGCACACATGAAATTGATATATGTCGCTGGGCGTTAGGTGTGGATTTGCCTGAGACGGTCACTTCCTTTGGTGGAAAATATACCTATGATGATGATTGGGAGTTTGTGGATAACCAACAGGTGACCTACAGCTTTCCCGGCAACAAGTTTATAACCTGGTCAGGCCACAGCCGGGGAATTATGAAACCGGCAAGACCGGGTAGGGGGGTAACCCTGTATGGCAGCAAGGGGGCTATAGAACTCAGTAGGGAATCCTACAGGTTGTACGATCTAAAGGGCGATCCCACAAAGTTTGAATTTGAGCGCACAGAACAAAGTAATTCCACCAATACCATGGGTATGGGTGGTTTGGATGTGGATCATATTGGTAATTTCTTCAATGCCATCAGAAAGGACGAATCGCTGAATTCGGACATTCGTGATGCCAGCATCTCCACCATGCTCTGTCATCTCGGCAACATGGCGCAGGATGCAGGGCACACCCTGGAAATAGATACCTTAACAGGTAGAGTGCTCAACAGCGATAAGGCCATGCAAAGTTGGAAGCGGGAATATGCCGAAGGATGGGAGCCTAAAGTATAAGGAAAGAATCAAAGAGACGCTGTAACAGGAAGTTTCACAGTGAAGTTCCTATTGCCATTCTATTTGTTGGGTAGTGCAAAGGTAACTCCAATCGCGACTGCTCCTGCATATTGCTCAACAGTGGGTTGAAAGTAATAGGTGAATCCCAAATCAAAATTGTTCTTTTTCCCCAATTCCAATCCGAGTGACCAGGGTATGTGGTAAATAAAACCGCTTTTTTCGATGTCATCGAAAGCGGTAAAAGTTTCAAATTTTCCTATGGAAGTTCCTATTCCTATTTCGGTGTATGGGGCTACCCAGGGGATAGGGGCTCTGAGCCTTGTTCTTCCACCCAAAAGCAGGGCTTTTGAGGTTGCGATCTCAGTGAATGGGTTAGATTCGTTTGAGGTTGTATAAATCACCCCCGCATAAGGTCGTAGTTCTATCCAGGAGGCAACTTTCAGGACCAACTCGCCCTGCATAAAAAACCCGTCATCAACAGTATCAACGAGGCTATTGTCGGATACACTTAGTCCGTAGCCAATCTGAACACTTATGGATTTTTCTTTAATGAACTGGGCATTTACCAGTTGAAAACAAAGTAAGAGTAATAGGAATATCGGTGCCTTTTTCATTGCAATAAACGGCTGAATTGGAATCGAAGATAGGAAAATAGGTCAAGTACTGCTAAGGACTGGATTCATTTCATTGCTACGCATAAAATGGGCCTTGGGGGGAGCTTAACAAAGAAAACCGTCTGTGCCAGGATGGACTGGATTGATTTCCCCGCTGAGCGGGGAAATCGGCCTAAAGGGAGGCTTCACAAAGAAAGCCATCCACCTTGCTTTTGCAAGGTGTTGTCTTTTTCTTTCCGTACAATCTCAAGCAAGCTTGGCTTGTCCGCAAAGAAAAAGCCACCAACTCTCGTTGATGGCTTTCTTTGTAGCGGGGACTGGACTCGAACCAGCGACCTTCGGGTTATGAGCCCGACGAGCTACCTACTGCTCTACCCCGCGATG
>NZ_CEYNTP010000229.1:0-4484 GCF_982873095.1 Lentiprolixibacter sp.
CAGGAAGAGTTGGGCGGTGTTTCCTATGATGAGGAAATCCAGGAAATGCAGGTGCGTGCCAAAAAGAAAAAGTGGGGTAAAAAAGTTGAAGAGCATTTTAACCGGGAACTGGCCAAATTACAGCGGATGAATCCGCAGGTAGCTGAATATTCTATACAGCGAAATTACCTGGACCTGCTGTTGGACCTCCCATGGAACGAGTATTCCAAAGATAAATTTGACCTCAAGCGCGCCTCCCGAATTCTCGACAGGGATCACTACGGGCTCGAGGATGTAAAGCGCAGGATCATAGAATACCTGGCTGTACTGAAGCTGAGACAGGATATGAAATCCCCTATCCTCTGCCTGTATGGGCCTCCGGGGGTAGGTAAAACTTCTCTGGGGAAATCAATTGCAGAAGCCCTCGGCAGGGAATATGTGCGTATGTCCCTGGGTGGTTTACGCGATGAGGCAGAGATCCGCGGCCACAGGAAAACGTACATTGGGGCCATGCCGGGCCGCATCGTGCAAAACATCAAAAAAGCAGGCACTTCGAACCCGGTATTCATATTGGACGAAATAGACAAACTGTCTAATTCCCATCAGGGCGATCCTTCTTCAGCCATGCTGGAGGTGCTGGACCCTGAACAGAACAAGGAGTTTTATGACAATTTCCTGGAAATGGGTTATGACTTGTCCAAAGTGATGTTTATCGCCACGGCCAATAACCTGGGGTCCATCCAGCCTGCATTGCTAGACCGTATGGAAATCATCAATGTAACGGGGTATACCATTGAAGAAAAAGTGGAGATCGCAAAACGCCACCTGTTGCCAAAGCAATTGAAAGAGCACGGCCTGGATAAGAGTCATTTGCGAATTGGTAAACCCCAACTCGAAAAGATCGTAGAAGGGTATACCCGTGAATCTGGGGTGCGTGGCCTGGAAAAGCAGATTGCTAAAATGGTTCGCTTTGCGGCCAAATCCATTGCCATGGAGGAGCCCTATGAGATCAAGATAACCCATGCAGATGTAGAGAAGGTGTTGGGGCCACCCCGCCTGGAGCGCGACAAGTATGAGAATAACGAAGTTGCCGGTGTGGTTACCGGTCTGGCCTGGACCCGGGTGGGAGGGGATATCCTCTTTATTGAATCCATTATTTCAAGGGGTAAAGGTGGCCTCAACATTACAGGTAACCTTGGGAAGGTCATGAAGGAGTCGGCCACAATCGCCATGGAATTCATCAAATCCAATGCGGTACGGTATGGCCTGAAACCAGAGATTTTTGAAAAGTACAATGTACATATACACGTTCCTGAAGGAGCTACCCCCAAGGACGGCCCGAGTGCCGGAATTGCTATGCTCACTTCCCTATTTTCCCTTTTTACCCAGCGGAAGGTCAAGAAAAGCCTGGCCATGACCGGAGAGATTACACTGCGAGGCAAAGTGCTTCCTGTTGGCGGGATAAAAGAGAAAATACTGGCGGCAAAACGGGCCAGGATCAAAGAGATCATTTTGTGCGAAGACAACCGGAAGGACGTCAGGGAGATCAAAGAGGAATACCTGAAAGGGCTTACCTTCCATTATGTCACGGATATGAGTGAGGTGATCGATATCGCAATTACTGATCAAAAAGTGAAAAACCCCAAAAAACTCTGAAGCCAGGTGCAGCAGGTTCAGATTTCTGATTAAATCTGAGTAATTTTAAGTGATGCGACGAATAACAATCGCCATTGATGGTTTTTCCTCCACAGGAAAAAGTACCGTAGCCCGGCAATTAGCCGAGGCGTTATCTTACATCTACGTAGATACGGGTGCCATGTACAGGGCCGTTACGCTGTTTGCACTAAGATCGGGCTTTATCAGTGGGGATACCGTAAACAAGGAAAAGCTGCTTAAGAACCTCAATCAACTGGATCTGGAATTTCGGCACAATGCGGAAACCGGAAGATCCGACATGTACCTCAATTCGGAAAATGTGGAAAAACAGATCCGCACCCTGGAAGTATCCCGAATGGTAAGTCAGGTTGCTGTTTTTCCTGAAGTACGGGAAAAACTAGTTGCCCTGCAGCGGAAGATGGGCCAATCCAAGGGCATTGTCATGGATGGCAGGGATATCGGGACGGTAGTTTTCCCAGAGGCCGAACTAAAGATCTTTATGACCGCTTCCCCAGAGATCAGGGCAAACAGACGGTATAAAGAACTTTTGGAGAGGGGTGAGGACGTCCATTTCGCGGATGTACTTGAAAACGTGCGGAAACGCGATCATATTGATGCAACACGGGCCGTTTCTCCCCTGAAAAAGGCCAAAGGGGCAATAGTTATCGATAACAGCGATATGAGCCAGGAGGAACAATTTGATAGATTGCTTTTCCTGACACAGCAGATAATACAAGCACAATAAAAAAGCGGCCCTAAAGCCGCTTTTCTTTACTGTGAATCTTCCTAAAGGTTGGGGATCACCAGTTCCTGGTCCGGATAGATCAGGTCAGGGTTTTTGAGTTTGTCCGTATTTGCGGCAAAAATGGCTTTGTACTTCATAGGGTCTCCGTAATAGTGTTTTGCTATTTTACTAAGCGATTCCCCGGATTTTACAACATGCCTGTGGTAAACAGAATCATCCTCCACGGTGATATTCGCCATGATATCGGAGGGTTTTTCCCCGCCAATTTCCTTGATCTTGTCCCACAAGATATTTTTTTCATACTGGGTTTGGGTCTGTCCTTTGATTTTTAAAACCCCATTTTCTTCGGATACCTTTCCATCCTTTACCCCAATTTTTTCGCCAAGGTCAAGGACAGGCTGATATTTCTCCTTTACGCTCATATTTTGTTGTTATTAATGGTTAACAATAGTTTGCTTAAAGGTACGATTTATAACCCGAATTACACCGTATAGGCTATGGAAAGAGTTGGAGGGACACACAAATGGACTAAAGGTTTGAAAAACAAGAATTAAATTGTATTTTTGCGCACCTTTTTGGCGAGTAATCAGGAGCGAAAAGGGCCATAAAAAACAATACTAATACCTTCTGTGGGCATTGCCTAACTCCTGGGGCCTGGCAGAATACAAAGTAACATCAGCAGATGGCTGAAGAAAAAACAACAGCACCCGAGCAGGAAACGGCTCAGGTTAAAGAAGAAAAAGTAGAAACCCCTCAGCAGGACCCCCAGGAATTTCTGGACACTTTCGATTGGGAAAAGTACGAGGAAGGCATTGAGCGTATTGAAGATTCCAAACTGGAAGAATTTGAGAAGTTGGTTGCCGAGAATTTCGTGGACACTGCAGACGAAGAGGTAGTTGAAGGTACGGTTACCCACCTTACAGACAGGGAGGCCATTATCGATATCAATGCCAAATCAGAAGGGGTGATTTCCCTGAACGAGTTCCGATACAATCCTGACCTGAAAGTTGGGGATAAGGTAGAGGTACTTATTGATATCCGGGAGGATAAAAGCGGCCAACTTGTACTTTCACACAGAAAAGCAAGGATCATTAAGGCCTGGGATCGTGTTAACGCGGCCCACGATAAGGAGGAAGTAGTTACAGGTTATGTCAAATGCAGAACCAAAGGAGGTATGATCGTGGATGTGTTTGGAATTGAAGCCTTCCTTCCCGGTTCGCAGATCGATGTGAAACCTATCCGTGACTATGATCAATATGTTGGGAAAAACATGGAATTCAAGGTGGTGAAAATCAACCAGGAATTCAAAAACGTTGTGGTTTCCCACAAAGCACTGATCGAGGCCGATATTGAAGAGCAGAAACGTGAGATTATCAGCCAGCTGGAAAAAGGCCAGGTACTCGAAGGTGTTGTGAAGAACATCACTTCCTACGGGGTATTTATCGACCTTGGAGGGGTAGACGGACTCGTCCACATTACCGACCTGTCCTGGAGTCGAATCAATCACCCGAATGAGGTGGTAGAGCTAGACCAGAAGCTGAACGTGGTAATCCTCGATTTCGACGATAATAAATCCAGGATCCAATTGGGTCTGAAGCAACTTGAAAAGCACCCATGGGATGCCCTTGGTGATGAAATTCAGGTGGGCGACAAGGTGAAAGGTAAGGTTGTGGTTATAGCTGATTACGGTGCCTTCCTGGAAGTGGCAGAAGGCGTGGAAGGACTCATTCACGTATCCGAGATGTCCTGGTCCACACACCTGCGTTCTGCACAGGATTTCGTGAATGTGGGTGATGAACTCGAGGCAGTGGTCCTGACCCTTGACAGGGAAGACCGCAAAATGTCTCTGGGCCTCAAGCAGCTTACACCTGATCCATGGACAGATATCACTACCAAATATCCTGTTGGATCACGCCATAAAGGAATCGTTAGGAACTTTACAAACTTTGGTGTCTTCGTAGAATTGGAAGAAGGTATTGACGGACTTATATATATTTCTGACCTGTCATGGACCAAGAAAATTAAGCACCCATCAGAGTTTGTTACCGTTGGTGACACCCTGGAAGTTGAAGTACTGGAACTGGATGTGGAAGGGCGAAAACTG
>NZ_CEYNTP010000230.1:0-4444 GCF_982873095.1 Lentiprolixibacter sp.
GTCGTTGATCTTCAATTACCTCAGGACAAGATAGATGCCTTCCTGATCTATTGTGATGATAAATTGCCCTCACAGACATTTCTGAAGCAAAGCAATGAATTTGAGCTGATCGATTTCCTGGTCAACCAAAGCAAAATGTATCGTCAAGAACTGAATGCCGAAGAATAAGTACCTCCTTTTTTTTACCCTGATCCTGCTTCAGTTACCATTGTGGTCCCAGGATTACTTTACCGGACCTATTAATGGTAAGGTGGTAGCGGGTAACCGCAGTGTACCGGATGTGCATGTTATGAATATCACCTCTCAACGCGCAACGATAACCAATGCCCTGGGTAATTTTTCAATTAACGTTAAACTTGGGGATTCCCTGGTGTTCTCAGCAGTGCAATTGGAACGAAAAACAATGGTAGTAACGGCAGCCCTGATGGAAAGTAAAACGCTGGTAGTGTATATGGAAGAACAGGTAAATGTGCTGGACGAGGTGGTTCTGCGTCCCTTTGATTTATCCGGGGATCTGGAAATCGACCTGAAAAATACGCCTAAGGAAAAAGTATATGTGACCTCAACCCTGGGACTGCCTAACGCCTACGTAAAGCCCAAAACACTTGCAGAACGCAGGCTGTTCGAAGCGGTAACCGGAGGGGGTATTGTGCCTTTAAACCCTGTGTTAAACGGTATTTCGGGCCGCACCAAATACCTGAAGAAAGTCCTTGCGACCGAACGAAAATATGCCCGTACCAACAGGGTTCGTGAGTTTTACCCGGATTCCCTCTATATTCGCGTTTTAAAAATTCCACTCGAATATATCCCTGATTTTATGTATTTCTGCGAGGTGGATGCCGAATTCAATGGTATAGTAGATACCCGGGACAAACTAAAGATATGGGAATTTCTGGAGAGGAAAAGTATTGCATACCGGGATAATAACGGCCTGAAGTAGCCCTGCAATTCTGGTATGAAATTTGAATAAAATGTTGCTGATGAGAAGAATACCCGTTTTCCTGCTGCTACTTGTTTTGCCTCTGCTGGCATTCTCAGGATTGCATAAGTTTTATGTAAGCGTTACCAATGTGAATTATTCTGAAAAGGATGATGCACTGCAGATAACCACCCGTATATTTATCGATGACCTTGAGGCGGTGCTTCTAGAACGTTATGGGGTAAAAACCCTTTTGGCAACGCCGCAGGAATCGGAGCTGTCCGATATGTACATCGAAAAGTACCTAAAAACCAAACTCCTTATAGAACTCAATCAAGAAAATAGGGACTATAATTTTCTGGGCAAACGCTATGATAATGACGTGCTGATCTGCTACTTGGACATTCCGGAAGTAGGGCTGCCCAGTCTTGAATCCATTGGGATACAGAATGAAGTGCTTACCGATCTCTTCGAGGAACAGCAGAACCTGGTACATTTTAAAGTCAAGGGGAAAAAGAGGAGTTTTGTCCTGTACAAAGAAAGTAATAAAGGAATGTTAAACTTATAGGCTTTCCTACATAAAATTCTATTTTCGTCCACTAAAAAATTAAGGAATTATGAGATTTTTCAGGTATATTCTGGCCATTTGCGTACTCTTTTCTACAAGCACTGCATGGTCACAACAAACCGAAGAGAAAGAGAGAGAACCCGGCCATTATAACCAGAGCAAATTCCGTCAGATGTACGAGGAATTTGCCACCCCCAACACTTACAGATCTGCTTCAGGTGCCCCGGGTCCTGATTATTACCAGCAACAGGCAGATTACAAGATGGACATCGAACTTGATGACAAGAATGCCCGCATATACGGAGAAGAAACCATCACCTATCACAACAATTCACCAGATAATCTTGAATTTCTTTGGGTACAACTGGACCAAAATGTAAGGGCTAAGGATTCCAAGTCCCCGCTCAGGAATGGTAATGGTGTTTCCCTTGCCTACAGGACCGGACAGTTCGCAGGTGAGTATATGGGCCAGCCTTTTGATGGCGGGTTTAAAATAGAGTACGTACGGGACAGCAACGGGAAGCCATTGCCGTACACCATCAACCAGACCATGATGCGTGTGGACCTGGAGAAACCGCTGAAGAGTGGGGAACAATACTCCTTTGATATAAAATGGTGGTACAATATACCCGACCATACGGTGAACCGTGCGCGCTCTGGTTATGAGTACTTCCCCAAAGATGGTAACCGCGCCTATGTAATTGCACAGTTTTTCCCGCGCATGGCCGTCTACAGCGATGTGGAAGGCTGGCAAAACCACCAGTTCTGGGGCAGCGGGGAGTTTGCCCTTCCCTTTGGGAATTACGAGGTAAATATCACCGTTCCTGCAGACCATATCCTGGATGCCACCGGGGAACTGCAGAATCGCAAAGAAGTATTCAGCAGGGAGATGATGAAGCGTTACGAACAAGCGAAAAAATCTTATGACAAGCCAGTACTGATCGTAACCCAGGAGGAGGTGGAAGAACTGGAAAAAGGCTTCTCGGAAAAAAAGAAGACCTGGAAATTCAAGGCGAACAATGTACGGGACTACGGCTTTGCCACCTCGAGGAAGTTTATCTGGGATATGCAGGCCGTGCGAATTGGCAACCGCGACGTGATGGCCGTCTCCTTATACCCAAAAGAGGGGAATCCTTTATGGGAGGAATACTCCACCAAGGCGGTAGCCAGTACCCTGAAATCTTATTCAGCACACACCTTTGATTACCCTTACCACAAGGCCATTTCTGTTCACGCCAGGAATCAGGGGATGGAATATCCCATGATTTGCTGGAATTACGGACGGCCCAATCCGGATGGGACCTATTCAGACCGTGTTAAATACGGGATGATCAGTGTTATCATTCATGAAGTAGGCCATAACTTTTTCCCTATGATCGTGAATTCTGATGAGCGCCAATGGGGATGGATGGATGAAGGTCTGGATACCTTTATGCAATACATTGCAGAACAGGAATTTGGAGAAGCCTTTCCGGAAGCTATCGCTCCGAATAGCAAATACCCGTCCAGACGGGGAGATCCTTCAAAGATCGTTCCCTATATGAGCGGTGACCAGAGTACCATATCACCCATCATGTCCAACCCTGAAAATGTATATCAGTTGGGGCCCAATGCATATTCGAAACCTGCCACAGCCCTGAACATCTTAAGGGAAACGGTAATGGGACGGGAATTGTTCGATCATGCCTTCAAGACCTATGCGGAACGCTGGAAATTTAAGCACCCTACACCGGAGGATTTTTTCAGGACCATGGAAGATGCTTCGGCAGTAGATCTCGACTGGTTCTGGAGGAGCTGGTTCTACACTACTGATTATGTGGATATCGGAGTGAAAGGGGTGAAAAAATACTATGTGAGCAATACCCCAGGCAAGAAAATGCGGGAGTATATGGCCGCCAGGAACATCTCTGAAGCCAACCTGCCCCCACTGGTCTACCTTGTAGAGGAAGACAGCGAGGACTTCGATCCCGACCTTAAAGGGAAAAGCCCCATGGAAGCCTCTCAGACCCTGAAGGAGTTCATGATGGACAATATGACTGCCGAAGAACGCCAGAACCTAAAGGATCCAAAATATTTTTATGAAATAACCTTTGATAAACCAGGGGGTATCCCAATGCCGTTGATTGTAGAATACACCTATGCAGACGGAACACGTGAGAATATTACCTACCCCCCGGAAATTTGGAGGAAAAACGATAAGGAAGTCAGAAGGGTTATTGCTTCTGAAAAGGAGATCACGGGAATAGTCGTAGATCCTAAAGCAGAGACGGCAGACATTGATACGACCAACAATTCCTGGCCAAAGAAGGAACAACAATCGGATTTTGACAAATTCAAGGAATCCATTAAAGGAAAATAAGTAATATTCACCCTTGGTGAAAAGTCCTGCCCAGCCGGCAGGACTTTTTAATTAGCTGGCAAATCTGCGTATATTTGTATCTATGATGTCCATTGCATTATTTATTAGCGGGGCGGAGATCTTCTTCATCATGTTTATCGTAGTCATGGTATTTGGCGCCGATAAGATCCCCGGCATTGCCAAAGGTCTTGGGAAAGGTATGCGCCAACTTAAGGATGCCACCGAGGACATCAAGCAGGAAATCCAAAAAAGCGCCGAGAAGCAGGGAATAGACACGAGCTTTACCGAAGATATCAAGAAGGAGATTGATGAGGTGAAGAAGAATGTTACTGATGTCACAGGTACCATTAAGAGAAAATAATCGGGAAAATGCTCGAAGGATTGCTGGATTGGGATAGGAGAACCCTGATTTTTTTGAATGGCTTGGGATCTGAATCCTATGATAGCTTTTGGTCTTTAGTGACCAACATATCGACCTGGACCCCATTGTTTATCCTTTTTTTTATTCTCATCATGAGGCAGTACCGACGCAAGGAAGGTCTGATTATGGCGGTCACTGTGCTCTTCCTCCTTTTGATTACCCATTTGTTGACAGATT
>NZ_CEYNTP010000231.1:0-4373 GCF_982873095.1 Lentiprolixibacter sp.
GACCATTGCCTTTGGTATGGGGATCGATAAACCAGACGTCCGCTTTGTGATCCACCACGATATCCCCAAAAGCATTGAAAGCTACTACCAGGAAACCGGCAGGGCAGGGCGTGATGGTGGCGAAGGACATTGCCTCGCCTTCTATTCCTACAAGGACGTTGAAAAGCTGGAAAAGTTCATGGCGGGCAAACCTGTAGCTGAACAGGAAATTGGAAATGCCCTGCTGCAGGAGATCGTGGCCTATGCCGAAACCTCCATCTCCAGAAGGAAGTTTATCCTGCACTATTTCGGGGAAGAATTTGATGAGGTGAATGGAGAAGGGGCAGACATGGATGATAATGCGCGGAACCCCAAGGAAAGGCAGGAGGCAAAAGACGATTTGGTTAAACTCCTGCAGGTGATCCAGGGAACCAGTGAAAAGTTTAAAGCCAAAGAAATTGTACTGGCATTAACAGGTGGAACCAATGCGCTGATCGCTTCCCACAAAACCAATGAAAAACCGTTTTTCGGTATTGGTAAGGATAAGGACAAAGCCTATTGGATGGCTTTGATCCGACAAGTATTGGTTGCCGGTTTGTTGCGGAAAGAAATTGAACAATACGGCATCCTGCATCTAACGAAAGCCGGGCAGGATTTTCTAGAAAATCCAACCTCCTTTATGATGACTCTGGACCATGTGTACGACCATACAGCAGATGCAGGTTCAGTAAAATCCAGTAAAGCCAGTGGAGCTGCCGATGAGCGTTTGTTAAAACAACTCAAACAACTCAGAAAAAAGGAAGCCCAAAAACACGATGTACCGCCCTTTGTGGTGTTCCAGGAACCTTCCCTGGAGGATATGGCCCTAAAATACCCCATCTCCATGACAGAACTCGTAAATATCCATGGGGTGGGAGAGGGCAAGGCCAAAAAATACGGTCAGCCCTTCGTTGACCTGATTGCTGAATATGTAGAAGAGCACGACATTACGCGTCCGGATGACCTTGTAGTGAAAAGTACCGGGGCCAACTCGGGTTTAAAGCTGTACATCATCCAGAATATCGACCGTAAATTACCCCTGGATGATATTGCTTCTGCCAAAGGACTGGAACTCGATGAACTCGTTAAGGAGATGGAGCAAATCGTTTTTAGCGGAACCCGACTTAACCTGCAATACTGGATAGATGAAATTCTGGACGAAGACCAGCAGGAAGAGATCCACGATTATTTCCTGGAAGCCGAATCCGATGATATTGAAGCGGCCCTGGAAGAGTTCGAAGGGGAATACGAAGATGAGGAATTACGGCTGTACCGACTCAAATTCATGAGCGAGGTAGCCAATTAGGAACCTGAATCAACAAAAGAAACCCCCAATTACCGGGGGTTTTTCTTTAATAATGATTTTCAAAGGCACCGCTGCCAATAAATGCAAGTATGGCACCGAAGTAGAGGATCAAAAGCACCAGCATCAGCAGGGAGAGCCCCAGTCCGATGTAAGAAAGGATCCTGCCGGTTTTAACGCTCTCAATACCCGAGTAGGCACCCGGATTTTCCTTGTAAAGCCGCTCAGCCTTGCCCGCTGAACTTAATCCAACAATACTAAATATTGCGGCGAAAGGCCCGCAGCAGACAAGGGCACCTACGACGGCAATGATACCCATTGTAAGCGCTGTACTTGCGCCTGGTAAAGGTTGTTGTTCCATTGTTCTTTGGATTGGTTATTCCTCAATTCCGTATTGTTCCAGGATTTCCCTGGATTTCTCCATCATCGCATCCCAGCCTCCCATGGCTTGTATCTGGTAAATTGTCCACAAAAGGTAAAGTACCCCGAGAACCAGCCCGATGATCGCCATGATTTTGGCAGTTCTGAACTGGCTGTAATTGGAATATCCCTCCGGGTTTTCACGATACTTTTGTTCGTCTGAACGCAGCAGAATAAGCCCTATTCCTGACAGGATGATCGCTGGCACGCCATAAAGGCAGCAGCACAGATAGGACAATATGGCGAGGACGATAACGATGGTAACATTAGGTAATTTTTGTTGCTCCATTTTGTTTTGGTTTTATATAAGCTTGATTAGAAAATTTCCCAGGATAAATACCACGCTTGTGATCATTAAGCCGATACTAATTTTGTTGGCATATTTGATCTTGAAAAAAACATCTGCAAACAGGAAGGCAAACAACAAGAGGATCGGATAAATAGCAGGGTACATCTTAAATGCAGCAAGGAATTCCCCCTGGAACAAGAGGGCAGCTGCCCGCTGGATACCGCAACCAGGGCAGTCCATTCCCAAGACCTGTTTGCTGAGGCACGGCAACATAAACTCTTCGAGGATCAAACTGAGCTGTAGCATGCATGGGTATATTGGTAACCGAAAAATACTACTATTTTTAAGGAATGAAAATAAAACCCTTCATTTATTTGCTGCTGGTCATTGCCGGGGCGTTGCTCATGGGTCTGGGAGACAGGATTATGCGTCAGGAATACGCTTTATGCCTGGGAATTGTCTTAATTATGTTTGGCCTGTATAAAACTTCGGTAAGCTGGGGAAGCAGGGAGACCGAAACCAAAAAAGAAGAATGATGCCATTGCAATTGGGTGATCAGGTAGAAACCCTGGATGATGTAATCACAGGGCGGGTCGTGCAGATCAGTGGAGACATGGTGACCGTAGAAACTGAAGCAGGGTTTCCTATGGTCTTTCCTGTCGCTTCACTGATCAAAGTACCTTCGAAAGAAGAAATCAAGGTAAGTAATTTTGAAGCCGCCCAGGCCAAATCGGATAAGGCACAAGGCAAACGCAAAAGAATCCCTGTTCCTAAAAAACGCGACCGGAATGTGCCCAAGATGGAGGTGGACCTGCACATCCACCAACTGGTGCCATCTACAAAGGGGATGAGCAATTATGATATGCTCAATATTCAGCTGGAAACCGCCAAGAGGCAACTCGAGTTTGCCATGCGGAAACGTATACAGAAAGTCGTATTTATTCACGGGGTGGGCGCTGGTGTATTGCAGGAGGAGCTCAAATACCTTTTTGGTCGATATGATAACCTTAAATACTACGACGCCGATTACCAAAAATACGGGTTGGGTGCCACGGAAGTATACATCTTCCAGAACCCAAAATAAAATTATTGCTGGGTAGTGATACTGCCAAAGTCCTGAATCTGCGTATTGGTAATACGCTCCCCATTTTTATTGACCAGGGTGATGTCTTTTAAAACCAGGGTGTGGATGAATTGGGTAGTATCGGTCTCTGAACGTACAGTGGTAAGGAGCACTTCACCAGCTTCCGCCTGGATCTCGTCAATTACGCTGGGTTCCGCCGGGGGAAGGGCATCACAGAAATAACCTTTATTCACCGTGCCGGAAAACAGGCGGTACAGGATTTGAGACTGAGAAGGTACGGCACTTCGTATGGTATCTGTACTAGCTTCGTTGAGCAGGATACCCGATTGCAGTTCCAGGATCAGCGCTTCATCCCCACTGGTCTTAAAGAAGAGTGTGCTATTGATAGTGGGTTCGGATTCGCAGTATTGAATGGCAACATCATCAAAGTCAATGGTGTCGATCTCGAGGTCTCCATCGCTGCATGCGTACATACAAAGAATGAGGAACGGTATCAGTGCGCGTTTCATATGCCAAAGGTAACTTAAATTGTCCCTATTATCCCAGCGGTAAGAATTGAAAATTCCACAGCGAAGTATTCGGAATTGATTATTTTTATCTCCTTTTAAAAAAACAGATTCCATTCCATGCAAAATGTTTATTTGGACAATGCGGCAACTACTCCGGTCAGGGAGGAGGTAATTGCGAAAATGCAGGAGGCACTTGCTACTTGCTTTGGAAATCCCTCTTCCACCCATGCTTTCGGAAGAACGGCAAAGTCAGCTATTGAAAAGGCCCGCAAGACCATAGCCAGGTACCTCAATGCAGAACCCGCTGAGATCATCTTTACCTCAGGAGGTACTGAGGCGGATAACATGATACTGCGGTGTGCCGTAAGGGACCTGGGGGTGGAAACGATCATTACCTCCAAGATCGAGCACCACGCTGTATTATATACCGCAAAGGCCCTGGTTGAAGAGTACGGGATCCGATTGAAATTTGTACAGCTGGATAATTGGGGAAACCCAGATCTGGGCCATCTGAAAGAATTGCTGGAAGCAGATACCTCCAAAAAGCTGGTTAGCCTGATGCACATCAATAACGAGATCGGCAACAAGATTGACATTGAGGCCATTGCCCATTTGTGCAAAGCGCACGAGGCCTTGTTTCACTCAGACACTGTACAGTCCATAGGGCATTTCCCCTGGGATGTGGCGGAGGTGCCCATAGATTTTATGGTAGCCGCAGCACATAAAGTCCACGGGCCTAAGGGAGTAGGG
>NZ_CEYNTP010000232.1:0-4369 GCF_982873095.1 Lentiprolixibacter sp.
CGCCGACAGTGCCAATTGATACATGACTTGCGTGATATCCTTAAGGCCGCAGAACAGGGCGACCAGAATTGCCGGCTTGCCCTGGAGATGAAGGCCTACCGTATCAAGAAGTTTATCGGGGCCTATACCGCGGCTATGAATGGCCTGGATGTACTGGTTTTTACAGCCGGTATTGGAGAAAACTCCCCTCAGGTACGGGAAATGGCATGTCGTGATCTGGACGTCCTTGGGATCCAGCTAGACCCAGACCGTAATAACAGTAAGGATAAGGGTAGTCGTGAGATCCATGCCCCCAAGTCCAGCGTTAAAATTATGGTAATCCCTACCAACGAAGAGCTGCAAATAGCCCGGCAAGCTTATGCGCTACTTTCCCGGTAACAATGAATCCAAAATAGGAGATATCCGGATTTATTGAGATTTACCTGATTCCATCAGGCCCGGGTGGAACTTTTTTAGAAAGGCATTTCGTGAAGAATCCATTTTCCGCATAAGTTCCAGCATGTCTTGCTGTTGCTCTTCCCAATTTCTGAAGAAGTAATCTTCTTCAAAAAAGTCTTGCATGAAAAGGGAATCCGCTTTGGGAAAGTAAGAGAAACGATCACGCCAGAGGAACAGGCTATCGCCTACAAAATCTGCACGGAAGAGATCCATAATACTGTCCAGATTCACCCTGACTGAGTCACCTTTGATATTGGAGTAGGACCATGAATAGACAGAATCGTACCGGATCAGGTTGCCAAATTCGTCATATTCCTTTTTTACCTCCCAGGCGCCTTTTGGGGTTTCAATTTCAGGTTTTGCTTCCTTTTCTTTTCCTTCTTGTTGCTCTTTTTGCTGTCCTGAACAAGCGGTTAGGCTCAATAGTACTATCAATGCAAGTGTAGTCTTCATGATAATATATTGTTTAGTTCAAAATGTGTGCTATACAATTAATTACGGGTTCTTTTCCTGTCCAGATTACTCCGGCCCCGATCCTGTTGTCTTCTGTGGTAATCATCGATCTTATCCCCTCGATAATCTCGGATCCGTCTGTAGCGGCTCCTTTCAAGATTGTACGACCTGTACCTGGGGGGCAATACCTTACGGCGGATCCATACTCCACCTTCAAGGTAAACATACATGCTGGAATGCAGGTCGTAATAGATGGTGAGGTCCGGAAAATACACATAGCGTACAAGCTCAACGCGATTGGGGTAGAACCACGGGGGTGGCGGATTAGCCGGACGGGAGGTGAAAATCACTGGTCCGCATCCCATTACTAACCAAAGACTTGTTGCAAGTAATATCCGATGTGTCTGTTGTGTACTACGCTTCATAGTGGATCATTTATATAAGGCAAAATAAATCCTGGGCTTTCTTCTTTGAAATGACCTAGATCATTTCACAGGAGATACTGAAAACTTACATTGACCACAGATAATTTAAACGTTTATAGTCATGACAGATAACAGTGGAAATGTATTGCTAGCATTATTGACTGGTGCTGCAATTGGAGCGGGAATCGGTATCCTGTACGCTCCAGATGAAGGAAAGAAAACCAGGAAAAAAATCAAAGACAAAGCCCTTGAGGCTAAGGAAGATTTTACCGACAGGCTCGTCCATGCCAAGGAAGAATTAACCAAGACCGCCAATGAAAAACGCGAAGCTTTTGAACAAAAATTGGAAGATACCTTATCTGACATGAGTTACAAAGCAGACGATATCATTGTAACCTTGGAAAGGAAATTGGATGAATTGAAGAAAAAGAATGCTGAATTCCAGAAAAACTAGAACATGGCTTTTGAAGAATTAAAGCATGATTTTTCAGAGATTGATAAGGAGGTGTCTGCATATGTAGAACACAGCCTGGAGTACGCCAAGCTCAAAAGTTTTAAGATCTCTATGGTATTGGTTACCTATTTTGTCAAAGTTTTGTTGATAGGGACCTTTGCCTTGCTGACCTTATTGTTTTTGAGCGTGGCGGCTTCTTTTGCCTTAGGCGAGGCCCTGAGTAATACCCTTTACGGATTCCTTGTAATTGGGGCAATTTATTTGGTGCTTGCCATTATGGGCTATTTATTCAGGGATAGGGTCAACAAACCTATACTGCGGGTGTTTTCGAAATATTATTTTGATGAATCATGACAAGGCGTTTTAATTCCTTTAAGGAGATAGATGAGCAACTAAAGATCCTCTCTCTTAAGAGGGAAATTGATAAGGAGTGTGCCAAGCTCAGGATCAATGATATTCGCACACACCTGTACCCCATCAACCTCATTCGCGGGGCGGATGGCGTGCTTACGCGTGTGATGGTGCCCTATGTACTCACCCGACTGATGAAAAAGATCAAATCCCGAAAACTAGAAGAGTAATACATGAAAGGCCACTGGAAAGTGGCTTTTTACTTTCCCCCTTTGTTGTACTGGTATACGGTCTACATTTCTTAATTTTCCGCCTCATGTATAGGTTTGCTTTAAATTAATGGCATATGAGCTTGGGATTGGTTTTATCCGGGGGAGGGGCACGGGGAATCGCCCATATTGGCGCCCTGCAGGTTTTCAAAGAGAAAGGTATTGTCCCTGATATGATGTCGGGCACAAGTTCAGGTGCCCTGGTTGCTGCCCTTTATGCTTCAGGCATGGAGCCTGAGGAAATCCTCAACTTTGTTAAGGAAACCGAGATTTATAGCCTGAAAAAATACGCCCGTAGCAAACCCGGCTTTGTAGACACCGAAAAGTTTTATGATCGTTTCCTGGACTACTTTAAAAAGGATTCCTTTGAAGTATTGTCTATTCCCATAAAAGTGCCTGCTACCAACCTCCTTGATGGAGGCCTGGAAGTGTTTAGTGAAGGGGAATTGATAAGGCCAATTCTGGCATCAGCGGCCTTTCCGGGGGTTTTTGCACCGGTTAAAATAGGCGATTCCTACTATGTAGACGGGGGGGTGCTGAACAACTTCCCTGTAGATTTGATCGCAAATGAATGCGAGAAAATTATCGGTATTTATGTGAACCCTTTTGAAAAAAGGACCTACAAGGATTTTAAACATTCCTTATCCGTACTCGAGCGGGCGTATCAGATCAGGACTGCAAACGATTCTCTTTCGAAGTTCAAACGATGTACCCTGGTGATTTCTCCCTCGGGATTAAAGCAGTTCAACATTTTCAACCTAACTGACCTGGATACCATTTATCAGTTGGGTTATGAAGCAGCCCTCCGCACCCTGGATGCCAGTGAATTTGTTCAGGAATAAGAATATAAATCAAAGAAAAGGCCTCCAAAGCACCTGGTAATTACATGGACAAGTCAGGTTTTGGAGGCCTTTCTCACTAAAACAAAATCGTCAAGAAATTTTCACCTTTTTGGGTGCTTTTTTCTTGGCTTCTTCTTTTTTCATCAAATTAAAGCTCAGAATACCATCTTTGTATCTGGCCTTAATTTCTTCTTCCAGCACATTTTCTGGCAACAATAAGGACCTTTCAAAAGCATTGTAGCTGAATTCTTTCCTTGTGAATTCTTCTTCCTTTTCTTCTTCTTCGAAGGATTTCTCAGCAGAAATTTTCAGGTAACCTTCGTCGATAGTTACATCAAAATCTTCTTTGGCGAAGCCAGGGGCAGCCAGTTCAATCTCAAAGTGATCATCCATTTCTTTAATGTTCAGGGCAGGTTCTCCTGTCCTGCCATTCCAGAAACGATCGCTTACAAGACCCCTTTTCCAGAAACGGTTGTCGAAAAAGTCTTCCATGTCAAAAAAATCCGAAGTAACCAAGTTCCCAAAAGGCCTTCTCCTTTGTTTAAATTTAACAAGTGACATGATAAATATTTTAGGGTTAAACTTCAATTCGGCTGGAAATCTAACTGATCCGGATTAAGTTTAAAATGATCTTGATCAGTCCGGCAGACAACATCTTCAATAAAATTTGACCAGGAGGCCATGAGAAACTCCTTAATAATCAAGATGTCTCTTTTAAAACCTGACAGAAGTCATAGTCAACTAGGTTGGGAAGATGTAGCTTTAAGAAGGATTACAAGGCGTATCCCCAAACAGGATGAGTAACGTAAATACTGTGATTATGCCAACAAAGGAATTGCTGAAATACAAGGCAGAAAATAATTTTAAGGACTTTTACGACAAGATCAAATCCCTGGTTCCTGAATTGGAAAGATTCATGGTAGCGAGTCTTAAAGTATCTGAAAACCAAGGGAAGATTGATCGGCAATTCTATAATGCAAGAGGAATGCTGGATGAAGTCTACCTGGAAGTGTTCGAAACCTTTTCAGAGGATATGGACCTGGAAGTATTAAAACGGCGCTTATTTGAGAAATCCGTTGAAAAGATCGATGAGCTGGTACAACTGGAGAAGGAATTTTCTACAGAAATCCATGCGGA
>NZ_CEYNTP010000233.1:0-4341 GCF_982873095.1 Lentiprolixibacter sp.
TCTTTTTTTTTAATTTGGTTGTATGTATTACTCATTGTTAGAACAGTACTTCCATAGGACATTTTTATTGCTATCTGTGGTTTCAATACTTTTTGCATGCCGTAAATCAGAAGGGATTAGGGATGAATCTAAACCGGAACAAAGAACAGACAGCATATTATTATGGGCTGACGAAGGTAGAAATGATAAACTATCTCAAAAATCAAGAAAACTATTTCTTGACAAAGCGTCAAGAGCTATAAAGAGTAATACTCATGATACTTTGAGAATCAAGTATTATTCGAAATTATCAATTGCCTACCATGAACTTGGTGATACTGTGTTATTCAGGAAGTTCAATAAAAAGTTACAACAATTGGCAACTAGCTTAGATAATAAAGAAGAGCTAGCCAATTCACATTGGGATTTGGGAGCCTATTTCAATTTAAGGGCGATAAGGGATAGCTCTTATTACCATTATTCGAAAGCCCAAACTATTTTCAGAGACTTAGGTGAAATCAAAACTGCAGGCCAACTGCTTTTATACATGGCTATTCAACAGTCTAAGGCTAGGGCTTATGTAGAGAGTGAAAATACTACTATAAAGGCTATAGAATTACTGGAGTCAGTAGAAGATACTCTTCAATTATTTTATTGTTATAACAATTTGGGGTCTGTAACGAAGGAATTAGATGAATTCGATCGTTCCCTATCCTTTTTTGGCAAAGCTGAAGAGTTACTTGAAAAATTCGAAGACTCGGTTAAAACAGGTTACAGACGTACTTTAGATAACAATATTGGCAATGTTTACAAAGAGCAGGAAATGTGGGATGAAGCCATCCCCTATTTTAGGGCTGCATTGAAATATGAAGACTTAAAAAATGAGCGTCCTCGAGCCTATGCCCAAACCTTGAACAATCTGGCCATAAGCCGTTTTTTTAGTGGAGACACGACTAACGTACTGGAAGAATTAAATGAAGCTTTACAAATCCATACCCTTGAAGATGACAATCTTGGGATTTCATCTAGCAACTATAATTTAGCGACCTATTATGCAAATATAGGTGATAAGCAGAAAGCGCTATTCCATGCCCTAAATGCCATTGAAAAAGCTGAGCAAAGTTCTAATTTTAAAAGGAAGTTAGAGTCGTTAAAATTGCTTGGGTGGGTAGCCCCGGAAAATGATCTCTATTTTGACGAATATGCGAGGTTAAGTGAACGCCTGCAAATAGAAGAACGAAGGATACGTGACAAGTTTGCAAGGATTGAACAAGAAACAGACCAGTACATTACTCAGATGGAAACCGCGGAGCAGGAGAAGCAAATTTTCTTTGGGATTTCTATCGGACTTTTGCTCCTAGGTATTGCCTCCCTGATCATCATTTACCAGCGCATTCGTGTGCAACGCCTGCGTTTCCAGCAACAACAGCAGGAGTCCAACCAGGAGATCTTTAACCTCATGCTTGCCCAGAAACAAAAAATGGAGGAAGGCAAGCAGTCCGAACAAAAACGCATTTCCGAGGAACTGCATGACGGGGTCCTGGGCGCCATGAACGGCATACGCATGGTGCTGCTTGGGCTCAACAAAAAATCAGACGACAGCTCCATGGCCATGCGGGAAGAGGCCATAGAAAAGCTCAAGGAAGTACAGGAGGAAATCCGCTCTATTTCGCATGAGCTGAACCATGCCGCTTATGAGAAGTTCAACAACTTTATCAATTCCATAAATGAACTCATCAAAGAGACTACAGATTCCACAGGCCTGGAAATTGCCTTCAACTATGACGAGGATGTGGAATGGGATGCCCTTACCGGGGAAACCAAGATCAACCTGTACCGCATCATTCAAGAGAGCCTGCAGAACATCGTGAAACACGCAAAAGCTACGCATGTGGAAGTGGCTTTTCAGGACCTGGATAACATGCTCAAGATAAGTGTGGAAGATAATGGCCAGGGCTTTGAGGTTAAAAAAGCCAAAAAAGGGATTGGCCAGAAAAACATCAAATCCAGGGTCTCCAAACTAAAGGGTACCTGGAATGTAGAGAGTTCTCTTGGAAAAGGTACCCGTATTACCGTAATTTTGCCCTATTCTATAGAACAGCATGAACCTGGCCTTCTTGTTAACGAAGAAGGAGAATTGCAGGAAATTAAAAAGGATTGAGTATGAAAGTGGTGAAAATACTGGCTGTGGATGATCATGAGATGACCACCATGGGGTACAAATTTATTCTGGAAGACACGGAATTTGAAGAATTCACTGTGCAAATGGATACTGCCAAATCCTTTGAGGAAGCCCAGCAAAAGATCACGGATGCCCTCAATTCTTTTCCTTATGATATTTTGTTGCTGGATATTCAACTGGGTCCAAGTACTGAAGGTATTGTAAAAACAGGGGAAGATCTGGGCATCTGGGCCCGCAAGAAAAGTCCGGACTCCATGATCGTATTCATGTCTTCCTTCAGTGACAACTACCGCATAAACAGCATTATGCAAAGTGTGGATCCCGAGGGCTATATGGTGAAATCAGAGATTGACAAGCAATCCCTTCAGGCCATGGTGCGCACGATTATGACAGCACCTCCCTATTACACTCAAAAAGCCCTTGCCGCCATCCGCAAGCGCATGGCGAATGATATGGCGCTGGACGAAAACGATAAAAAAATCCTCTACCACCTGTCCATCGGTACCAAAACCAAGGATATGGTGAATTATATCTCTTTGTCCCTGCCGGGCATCGAAAACAGAAAAAGGCATCTAAAAGCCCTTTTTGGGGTGGAAAAACAAAACGATCAGGCCCTGATCACTGAATCGCGAAACCGCGGTTTTATATAAATACCCTTTCCTCAATTGCGGGCAGCAGCACGGTTTTTGACGTGTTATCCCCTTAATTTATAGGAAAACCTTAATTATTCTATGGTTTTTCTATAAAGCCTTGTGCGCATTTAAGACTAATTTTGAGTACATATAGTGTCTCAATACCCCGCCCATGTCTATGCTGAGAGACGGTTTCAATAAAAACCTCAAGATCCAACTGGATGAGAATCCGGCCATTATTGGTCTGGATGATTTCAAGCGAAGCTTGGAACGGGAGTATTATTCCAGTGCTCAGGTGCGTGGCTGCTTACACAACGGATGCAGGGGCAACCTGATAATTGAGATGCGATGCCCTTTGGCCCTTACAGAACTACTCTTTCATTTGGAGCAGGGTAACTGGGGCAACCCTTCGGAACAGCGTTCGTCAGTGGCCGAAAATAGTTCGCTTGCCCAACAGATCTGGGAACTTGAGAAAAAGAACAATCAGGCCATAGAAATCGAAGAACTGGTCTTTCTGCTCAACAATGCCACCCTGGTCATTAAAAGGATCTTTTCACACAGCATAGAACAAAAACTCAATCATATCCTGGATGCCCTTGGGGAACACTATGAATACTTTACCGTGCCTAGAAATGAGGCCCCTTATGAAATTTACATTCCTGTGCTTGAGGAAAACTTGACAAAAATAGATCCCCAGTTGGGCAACACGGAAAAGTTCCGTGACGCCTATCTGCGTTATTGGGGGCTATACTTTGACTCAGAAGAAGATGCCGTAATCTATGATTTGAACCGTAGGTCTTTCATTTCAGGCGACCTCCATATGCTCAATCATTGATCTTGATAATGGAAAGCCGGTATATAGGGCTACTGGTTTTCCATTTTACGGCATTTTTTACCAGGCAAATAAGGGCCTGTCACCCATCAGCTCATTTACCTTAGCTTTTACCTCTTGAATTACACCTGCATCTTCCGGCTGCGTCAAAACAGCGTCGATATAACCTACTATGGTTTCCATATCTCCCTCTTTCAGGCCCCTCGTGGTTACCGCAGCAGTACCAAACCGTATTCCTGAAGTAACAAAGGGTGATTTGTCATCGAAAGGTACCATATTTTTATTTGCCGTTATATCAGCGGATTCCAGGACCCGCTCAGCGTCCTTCCCGGTAATGTCCTTATTCCTGAGGTCGATCAGCATAACGTGGTTGTCCGTTCCCCCGGAGATAATATGATAATCCCTGGCCACAAAGGCATCGGCCATGGCGGCGGCATTCTTTTTTACCTGTACCATATAGTGGAGGAAATCATCGGTCAGGGCTTCCCCAAAAGCAATAGCCTTCGCGGCAATTATATGTTCCAATGGACCACCTTGATTTCCGGGAAAAACGGCAAGGTTGATCAGGGCAGACATTTTCCTGAGGTTACCATTTTTTAGCCGTATTCCAAAAGGATTCTCGAAATCCTCCCCCATCAGAATGAGTCCTCCCCTTGGTCCCCTCAGCGTCTTATGGGTGGTGGTAGTTACAAAATGGCAGTGCGGGACAGGATCAT
>NZ_CEYNTP010000234.1:0-4323 GCF_982873095.1 Lentiprolixibacter sp.
CTTTTTTATATACCTCTGGCCTTTTGTCTATGGCTTTATTTTTATGGCTGATAGAGATTTCATTGGCATGATCAAGTCCAGAAGGTACCTATTGCTGATAGTAGGTGTTTTAAGTTCATTAACTTTTATGTATTTAGGTTCCACAAGTGATCAGATGGTACAGGCGTATACGGCGCCTGAGTTTGACTTACTTCACCTTCTGATTTCTATAGTTGCCATATTTATTGCCTTAAGCTGGACACTGTTTTTCCTTGGGTTGTTTGCGACTAAGTTGGACTTCAAACACAGACTACTCGTACCTGCCAACATTAGCATTTTACCTGTTTACATTCTGCATCAAACACTAATCATTGTATTTGGGTATTACATTATATCCATTGACCTGAATTTGTTTGTCAAATTCGGATTTATTGCTCTAACAGCCATTCCTGCATCCATCCTTCTATACCAGCTAATTAGAACCAATAACATTACACGATTTGTATTTGGACTTAAACCTTCCACAAAACAACTCAAGGAGCCTAAGGCATCAGCAAAGACTACTGCATCAATAAAATGAAATGGAACCTTGTCCAATTGAAATGAAAAAAAAAAAAGACCCCAAAACTCGAAGAAAAACAAAACGACGAAATATTGTAATCGCGGTTGTTATTTTATTCGTCGTTTTGGTCACATATATTGCCCGTCCTAAAATCCCCCAGCCACCAGAAACCGTTCCAAATGTTCCTGAACTTGAAGCTTATCTCGAAACTCTGGTAGATTCTGGTTCTCCCCAGGGACTTTCAATGATAATCGTAAAGAACGACAGCATTGTATTCAGTAAAGGTTTTGGCTGGGCAGATGGTCCACGTAAAATAAAGGCCACGCCAGAGACTGTATACCATTGGTGGTCCATTACTAAAATACCTACTGCAATAGCCATTCTTCAGCTTCAGGAACAAGGCAAACTCAATTTGGATGATGCCGTTTCCAGGTATCTTCCCTTCTTCGAAGTAGAATATCCATCAGATAAAAGGACTACCATAACAATACGGCATCTGCTGAATCACAGCTCGGGCATACCGGATGCAGGCGGTATGAAGTTAGCCAAATGGATACATCACGATGGGGAACCCGCCTTGGATCAGACGGCATTCACAGCCGAGGTTTTTCCTGATTATTCCACATTAATCTTTGAACCCGGTGAAGATACCGCCTATACAAATATTGGTTATATGCTTCTCGGTGCAATTATTGAGAAAGTAAGTGCGCAAGACTACAGGGGCTACATCAGACAAAACATACTTGAACCGCTTGAGATGACCCAAACAGATTTTGAATACACCCCTGAAATGGGAGCAGTTGAAGCTGCCGGGTCTCATCCCTCCATAAGTTTCATGTCGCCACTGCTTCATATAATGATGGGCTCGTATATACGCGAAAGCGCTAATGGTAGTATATGGATGGAACGTGTTTACACTGATCAGGAGCCTCCATCAGCTTTAATAGGATCTGTAACAGATGCTGCACGCCTGGTCAGAGCTTATTTGAATAATGGGGCACTCAATGGCCAGCGTATCCTTTCTGAAAACTCCATAGAATTAATGACCAATAGCAGCCATGTAGCCGAAGCTAATGATGAAGGTTTGTTTTTCTTCAGGCGGGGAATTGGCTGGCACATATTCAAAGAAAACGACGGATATAAGCTCGAACATACAGGAGGAGGTCCTGGTTTCTTTACCATCATGCAGATTTACCCTGATAAAGATTTGGGGCTGGTACTATTTTGCAACGATGTTACCCTTGAACAGTACGGTTGGAAGATTTTACAATTAGGTGCCAGTTTAAATTGGGAGTGAATAGTCATTGAATGACATAAATCATTGGGCACTTACTTCAACGACAATAGCTTTATAGCGGTAATTTAAAAAGGGCGTATGGGCGACTTTAACTACAAGAAGTATTTTCTACGGACATTAATTGTTGCACTAGTTATTAGTGCAGTAATAGGAATAGTTATTTTTCTCGTTGGAGACTTTGGTGAAACTGAAATAAAATTACTCTTCACAACCCTGGCAATAGGTGGCTATAGTCTTACAGGACTGAGCTGTTCTACAATTCACAATCGCGCCAAGTTTAAGTCATTCTCTGTAATTGGAATGCTTATTTCTGTTTTTGCATTCCTGACTACTATTATCGCAATCTGGGATATTATTGACCCTGATGACATGTGGCAGACAGTACTAATTTTCATTATCCTGTCCATATCTATGGCTCATATTTCACTTTTGCTTCAAATCAGACCAAAATCAAAAAAAATTAAGTATTCACTATTTGCTACCATTATTTTCGGAACCATAGTGGCACTAATGCTAATAAAGTCGACCATAACAAAATTCGAAGACTCTGAATTCTATTTCAGACTATTAGGAGTATTCTCCATTCTTGTTGTTTTGGGAACCATCGCAACGCCGATTCTAAACAGGATATCTGAGAAAAAAGAATAAAAGACTGTTACCAACACTCGTAATGTTTATTGCGGCTGAAGTTTTGAATCGCTTAAAAACTAACTTCTGGCAATGCCGCATTTAATAGAAAAGACCCGGTTTAGAAAAAACCAGGTCTTTAATGCTCAAGAACTGAAAACATAACTAATTGTCTCTTTTGTTCTTTTTCTTTTCCTTCTTCTTTTTTACTTCTTTCCTGTTTTCCCTTTCTCTTTTCCGGGCCTCTTTCATTTCTTCATTCCGGCGTTCATGTTCTTCCCTGATGCGTTCATTTTCCTCTTTCATTATCTCACGCCTTGCCTCAGCTTCTTCTCTGCCTCTCTCCCGGTAGAATTCCCTTTCCTCTTCCATTGCCTCACGTCTGGCCTCTGCTTCTTCTTTAGCAAATTCTCTCCGGTACTCATCCTCTTCCTTGAACCGCTCACGGTAGAATTCATCCTGTCTCTGCATTTCCTCCCGCATGCGTTCACGCTCTTTCAGCATGAATTCGCGCTCCAACTCCATTTCCTTTAACATGAGCTGGCGTCTGTATTCATCTTCCTTTTTGGCGAGTTCACGATAGTATTCGTCCTCACGCTTCATCTGCTCCCGAAGGGCCTCATCATGTCTTTTCATCTCTTCACGAATGCGCTCATTCTCCTTTTGAATGGCTTCACGTTCCAGCTCAAAATCTTTTAACATAGCCTCACGTCTCAACTCCTGTTCTTTCTTGTTCAACTCACGATTGTACTCTGCGCGACGTTTGGCAGCTTCACGCATACGTTCATCATTTCTTCTCAATTCTTCCAGCAAACGCTTTTGTTCTTTGATGCGTGCTTCACGTTGAATTTCTAACTCTTTAGCGAGTTGTTCCCCGTTGGTCTCCGCCCTGTTTTCTTGCGCCTCAACAGTCATACCTAATGAGAATACTAAGCTTAGGGCGATTAGGATTAATTTTTTTCGTTTCATAATTCGTTCTGTTTTCTTCTCAACTTCAAATTACATGCCAAAACAATAATATACGATTTTGTAAATAAAGGAGAAGATGTCTAATTATTTATGATACATCCCTTGTTATGAAACCAAACAAGATTTATACCCTATTGCAGCCACAGGGCTTCACGAGGAGCTAAAGCTGCATTCAGCCAAAAACGTATTAAGCCCTCTACTTAAATATTAAAATTAGATATTGGAAAATGTGGCACACTTAGGTATTGAACTTGAGCTGTATATAAACAGGGAAATGATCGCTATACCCACCGATGTATTTTTTCCCTACATAGGTGCGGAAGGGGTTGCCGCGATAGCGCCCTTTCCATTCCTTAAGGAAATGGGCATCAAAAATATTGGCGTGGGCAAAGCTGTGGCTCCCTTTTTCATAGTTGAAAAAGCTTGGGGAAATCAGGATCTGGTCAAACAAAGACCAACTCCTCCTATAGTTGGCACTTCCCCGTTCCGGGGAGGCCAGTTTCTCCATCGGATTATAAAGGTCCAGGCTGTTTTTAAGGTGCTGTAGACTTTTGGCTTTGGGGCCGTCATTAAAATCCCCCATGACAATAAAATTAGAGTTAGGATGGCTTTCTGCAATCTCCAGCATGAAATGAGAAAGGGTCTCCGATGCGATTAGCCTGCGTTGCTCCGTCACTTCCTCGCCTCTGCGGCGGGAGGGCCAGTGATTGACAAAAACGTGTAGCTGTTCCCCATTTAATTTCCCCTCCACGTAGAGGATGTCACGGGTAAAATCACGCACCCCCTCTTCGTTGTACACCAGCAAGGGGATGGCTTCTGAACGCAAAGGCTCAAAACAAGCCGGGTCGTAAAACAAGGCAGTGTCTATCCCCCTTTCGTCAGGGGAATC
>NZ_CEYNTP010000235.1:0-4306 GCF_982873095.1 Lentiprolixibacter sp.
GGGAAACAGGTCCGGCTTAGCCTTAAACGCGGACAAACCACCCGTGATGTAGTGGTGACTCCCATAGGAAGCACCTATAATTTGCGGTATCGCGACTGGGAGTACGGGAAAAGGAAAGCAGTTGAAGCAGCTACTGATAACACCGTGGGTTATCTGCACCTGCGCGCTATGGGCGGGAACGATATCAGTCAGTTTTACCGGGAATTCTACCCGGTGTTCAACCGGCAGGGGCTCATCGTTGATGTGCGTTTCAATTTCGGGGGGAACATAGACAGTTTTATCCTGGAGAAACTAATGCGAAAGGCATGGATGTACTGGGCGGGGCGCAGCGGTAAGCCCACCTGGAACATGCAGTATGCTTTTAGGGGGCATATCGTTGTGCTCGTTAACGAAAACACCTACTCCGATGGGGAAGCATTTGCGGACGGATTTAAAAAACTGGGGCTAGGCACCACCATTGGGGTGCGCACCTGGGGAGGAGAGATCTGGCTGAACAGCAGCAACCGCCTGAGCGATGGCGGGATTGCCCGTGCCCCTATGAACGGGGTCTACGGGGCTTCCGGAGAATGGCTGATAGAGGGCCATGGATTTGAACCGGACATTGTGGTAGATAACCTGCCACATGAAACCTTTAATGGTAAAGATGCCCAGCTGGAACGTGCGATACAACATTTAAAAGAACAGATCGCTAAAGATCCGCGGGAAGTACCGGCACCACCTCCTTTCCCGGACAAGTCCTTTAACAATGGGCCAGGCAATTAAGCTTTTTATAATTGCGTCTCCTGTTATGAAACAACAAGAATTGTGGGAAATGCGATCGCGTGTTTATGCGCATATGATCCAAACAAGAGGATGGAAATACCGTTCTTTTCTCAGGTCGCTAAGAATGTTCAAATACCTGAGTTTTTCACCAATCCGAGGCGAATTTCTCGAACTCTATTATGTGCTGATGCGCTACCTTGATGATATCGTGGATGGGGACGCGCCACTTCCGGAAAAATACAGTAGTGAAAGCGAATTCATCCGAGATAAGATCCGCTTCTCCAGGCAGCTTTCATCGCCTCAGGATGAAGCTGATTACCTGATGCTGCGCTGTTTTGAATTGGCAGATAAGTTCAATCAGGATATGGCGGAGGAAACAGAGGACATTCTGAATTCCCTGCTTTTCGATGCTGACAGAAAAGGAAAGTATGCCATCTTTCCAAAAAGTGTCCTGGAAACCCATTTCCATAAAATGGATATCAGGGGTACGATACGCGCTACCCTGAAAGTCTTTAATGATGACCCAGAGAAATACGAAATTCTGGAGCCCCTGGGTACCGCTTGCCGATATCAGTATGACATTGAAGATCTGAAAACAGATCTTGCGGCGGGTTATGTGAACATAACGGAAGAGGAAATGGCTGAGTTAGGGCTACGCCTTGACGACTTAAAAAACATAGCAATGGACAAGCTGCAATTATGGGTACATAAGCATGCCAGGGAGGGAGTGGAATTATTGGACCAGCATAAGAAAAACCTCCCTGCCGGGAACTTTTCCTGGCTCGCCAAAGCAGCTTTCCCGGTTGTTTATGAATGGCCGGCAAGGAAAACATTCAGAACCGTCTTAGGTTAAACTATGGCTGACAGGAAAGACAAGCAAGGGAGCTTCAAAATAGTAAAGTGGTACCTCGATTTTGTAGGAGAAACGGAGGAGGTCATGATATTCTATGCAGCCGAAATCTACTGGAAAGGGTTAAAGGTCCCCTATGCCAGTATCCTTATGAAAATACCCGGGAAGCCTGAGGTGCAAAAGACCTCCCTCAAGAAAGTTACTTTACCTCACATAGATGGGGAGGCACTGCGTTATGCCAATACCAATCTTGGAATACAGGGGCTCTGGAAACAAGAGGGACAACCCCTGAACGCCTGCCTTTTTGAGTCCGAAGAAGGATCGCTAACCTGGAATTGCTGGCAACCCAGATCCGGGGTAATACTAACGATTAATGGGAAACGTTTTGAGGGTATAGGCTACGCAGAAGAACTTATTCTGACCGTTCCTGCCTGGAAAATTCCTATGCGTGAACTTCGCTGGGGGCGCTCCCTGTCTGGGGAAAGCTATACCGTCTGGATAGAAATTAATGGAGATGAAACCCGTAAATGGTTATGGCACAATGGGGAACGCATGACGCATTTTGAGGTTGGTGATTCAGAGGTGGCCATTCATGATAAACCGCTGCTGCTGAAACTGAATCAGGCAGAAATCCTTGAGCACGAACAAAAAATCCACAATGTGGTAAAGTCGCTAGTGCGCTATCTTCCCGGTTTTAACAAAATAATCCCAACAAACTTCCTTATGGCGGAAGGGTATAAATGGTTTAGCCAGGTTACAGAAAACCGTGAGGGTGGCTTCATTACAATAGGTTCAGCAATCCACGAATACGTAAACTTCAATGGATGATTCTTAGCGCCAGAAATCTGTACAAATCCTTTGGTAAGAACCATATTCTTGAAGGGCTCGATCTTGAGGTTGCCCCCGGGAAATTGTACGGTATTGTTGGTGAAAATGGCTCGGGCAAGTCTACCCTTTTGAAGATCCTGGTAGGGCAGTGGCGTCCCAACCGTGGAGAGGTGATCGTCCATGACAAAATCGGGTATTGCCCTCAAAAAGTAACCCTGTTCCCGCACTTAACCGTGGATGAACATTTTTCTTTTTTTGCAGCGGCCTATCGCCTGAAATCAGAGGTGCTGCAGGAAAGTAAACAACATCTGACCGAATATTTCTCCTTTGGAAAATACCTTAACGAGAAGGTGGCGTATTTAAGCGGCGGTACTGCGCAAAAACTAAACCTATGCCTCGCCTTATTGCATAACCCAAAACTGCTAATCCTGGACGAACCCTATAATGGATTTGATTGGGACACCTACCTGAAATTCTGGGAGTATGTGGGAAAACTCAGAAACGAGAATTGCTCCCTGCTCATTGTTAGTCATTTCATCACTGAGAAGCAGCTATTCGATCGCATATTTACCCTGGAAAACGGAAAACTGATTTGAGATGTTGACAGAAAGGATGGCCACATGTTTACGGATGGAACTACTCAGTCTCATGAGAAGAAAGATAGTGCTTATCCTATTTCTTGTGATCCCTGCAGTTTTTCTTTTTATTGTTAAGCTGACATCTTCAGAGCGAGAACTCCCTTTCCGGCTGGCTTCGCTCTCGGATGAACCCCTTATTAGCATAAGCGAACAGGGTGTGAATTTCGTGTTCTTTTCAGTAGCTTCGGTTGGATTTTTAATTTCCTTCCTGGCCCTTAACCTGATTCAACGTAACAAAGATGTTACAAGAAGGTTGATCCTCTGCGGGTATGCCCCCCAGGAGATACTAGTTTCCAAATTGGCAGCCCTACTGTTCTTTATCATTGCCGTTTCCCTCTATGTGGGTACTCTTTCCCACGTGCTTCACAACATGGAGCATTTTGTTTCCTATCTATTTAGCCTGACTCTAATTGGGTTCGTTTACGGCTGCTATGGGCTGCTTGTGGGCACACTGATAAAAGGGGAGCTTGAGGGGATATTGATGATCGTATTGCTGGTTAATATCGATGTGGGCTGGCTGCAAAACCCATTTTTTTACGAGGCGGCTCAAAATCAGTTTATGATTCGATATTTACCGGCCTATTACCCTTCCCAGGCCTCAATAATCAGTGCATTTACCGATCATGCCCTGGGATCCCCCTCAATACATAGTATGCTCTATGGGGGCATTTTCCTTCTGATGAGCCTGATTATTTATTTCCTAACCATGAAAATTTCCAGATGAACCGAGTTACTACCCTACTTTTCAAGACCCTGTATGCCGTACTCTTTCTGGTAATTGTCCCGGCCTTGCTCATCCTCTGGGCACAGGAAACGGAGGCCCAGGTGACCTATGGAATGTACAAATCCCATGCAATAGGCCTGGTTATGGGGATTACGGGGCTATTGCTTATGCTTTGGGCCATGGCATTCCTGGTTTTTAAAGGCAAAGGCCTGCCCATGAATGCCTTCCCTCCGAAATACTTGGTCAAAAGTGGCCCCTATGCCCTGCTGCGTCACCCCATATATTGGGGGTTTGTTTTATGCATGACGGGGTGTTTTATATACATCGGCTCTGCCAGTGGAATATGGCTGGTAATGCCAGTAACTGTGCTGAGCATCATGGCATTGGTCCTTGGATATGAGAACATCGACCTTAAGGAACGATTCCCTGAAGAAAAACTCACCCCTTTATTAGAGTTGCCAGATCCCAATGATGAGCACCCCAAACTGCTAACACGCCTAGCTT
>NZ_CEYNTP010000236.1:0-4216 GCF_982873095.1 Lentiprolixibacter sp.
AAAGGGGTGCTTTAAGTACCTTTGTCCAAAATATATGGTATGAAACCCGACCTTTTTGAAGCTCCTGATTATTATAATTTAGACGACCTCCTGAGCGAGGAACATAAGCTGGTTCGTGATGCTGCCCGCAGTTGGGTAAAACGCGATATATCCCCTATCATTGAGGAATACGCCCAAAAAGCGGAATTTCCTACTCAGATCCTAAACGGCCTTGCCGAAATTGGTGCCTTCGGGCCGTATATCCCTGTTGAATACGGAGGTGCAGGCCTCGATCAGATCAGCTACGGCCTGATCATGCAGGAAATCGAAAGGGGAGACAGTGGAGTACGGTCCACGGCATCTGTACAATCCTCATTGGTGATGTACCCCATTTTTACCTATGGGTCGGAAGAACAACGTAAAAAATACCTGCCTAAATTGGCTACCGGGGAACTCATGGGTTGTTTTGGGCTTACTGAACCGGACCATGGTTCTAATCCTGGGGGTATGGTCACCAATTTCAAGGACAAGGGTGACCATTACCTGCTCAATGGGGCGAAACTTTGGATCTCCAATTCCCCCTTTGCAGACATTGCCATCGTCTGGGCGAAAAACGAGGAGGGAAGGATCCACGGCCTGATCGTAGAACGCGGTATGGAAGGATTCTCTACCCCGGAAACCCACAATAAATGGTCGCTGCGCGCTTCGGCCACCGGGGAACTCATTTTTGACAATGTAAAAGTCCCCAAAGAGAACCTTTTGCCCGGCAAAAATGGTTTGGGCGCTCCACTTGGTTGTCTGGATTCAGCCCGTTACGGTATCGCATGGGGGGCCATAGGTGCTGCCATGGATTGTTATGATACGGCCTTGCGTTACGCCAAAGAACGCGTGCAATTTGGAAAACCTATAGCTGCCTTCCAATTGCAACAGAAAAAACTGGCTGAAATGATCACAGAGATCACCAAAGCCCAGTTGTTGGCCTTCCGTTTGGGACAGCTCAAGAATGAGGGAAGGGCCACAACGGCTCAGATTTCCATGGCCAAACGGAACAATGTTGAGATGGCAATCAACATTGCCAGGGAGGCCAGACAGGTGCTTGGCGGAATGGGAATTACAGGCGAATACAGTATTATGCGCCATATGATGAACCTCGAATCTGTGATCACCTATGAGGGGACCCACGATATCCACCTCCTGATTACGGGAGCAGATATAACCGGCCATCCTGCATTTAAATAGCAGCTTATTCCTTTGGGAAATACTTCTTTAGAAGGGCTGTCATAAAAGGAGTTTCTTCTTTTGCCAGGGCGGCAAACCGAAATAGTCCCAATGATCTGTCGAGATTTTGTCTGGGGTACCTGACCTGATAATACACATCTCCCATAAGGTAGTCGGTAAGGGCACGGATGCCGTGCAAAAACGGCATCAGTTGGGCCCCAACGGGCAGGCAGTCTATTTCTTTCCGGCTAAGGAAACTGGCCGTATTGCTGAGACCGGCAACAAAGGCTTCGCAGTAATCACGGTTAAACACGATCTTATCCGGATCGGCTTCTTCTTCAGGCACGGTGTTGGCTATGGTCCTCAGGGCATCGCCAAAATCGTAATGGAAATACCCGGGCATTATCGTGTCCAGATCAATCAGACATAACCCCCTACCATCCTTATTGGAAAAGAGGAAATTGCTCATTTTGGTGTCGTTGTGGCACACTCTCAAAGGGAGGAGGTGATCCTCCCCGGAAAGCAAGGTTGCCGAAGCACTACTGGCATAGGCGATGGCTTCTTCCGCCTGGATTTTCCGTTCCGGATTTACTTTTTCCAATGCCGTTCTGAACTGTTTCACCCGCAGCTCCAGTTGCTGGAAACCGGGTAGGCTTTCCTGGAACTCCCTCGGATTTGCCCTGTCCAGTAGCTTGTGAAAGATACCCAGGATTTTTCCGGCCTCCCTGGCTGTTTCTGCACTCGGACAATAGGGGTAGCTAATGCTCTCGGGGACGTAGGTCATCAATCGCCAGCAGCTTCCGTCTTCTAGTAGCAGGTAGGAATTACCCTCTCGTGTTTGAATGATTTCCGGTCCCGTATATCGGGGGTCATTCAGGTAAGGCAAGGCCTTTACCAGATTATCCATAAGTGCCCCAACATTGGTAAAAACACGGGTATTGATGTGCTGGAGGATGTATCGGGGCCTCTTAGCGTAGTAAAGGGTGAAGGTACGATTGATGTACCCCTGGCGCTGGGGTACAATTTGGGTAGTATCCAAAGGAATAGGGAAATTTTCGAGCACCTTTTTCAATTCCCCATTGCGCATAAGTACGTTTGTTTAGGATACTACAAGGGGCCAAAGGGGACTTTGGTACCCTCCCGCCCGGGTCATTTCCCGTAAAGCGTTCATGGCCTTTTCTTTATCGTCCAGATAGGTAACACCGAACCACATGCTTTCGGACGGAATGACCTCTACCTGGGCTTCTTTTTCCTGCAGCATGGCCTGGATCACAAAGGGCAGGTAAATTTCTCCCCGTTCCAGATTTTCCCCGGATGAGATAAAGGCTTTGAGGTCATCGGTAATTCGTTCAAAAATCGAGGGATGACAGACCCAAAAGTTCATGCTCACCAATTCTTCTCCGCTAAAGCGTATCCCGGAATCGGTATCCACAATACCATCGTCCTGAGCTTCAATTTTGGTCCGTTCTATAACCGATACGAGGTGGCTGCCGTTTTGTTCACAAACCCCACGCGATACCGATCCATGTTCAGACAGTGTATCCTTGAGTGTATAGGCTACCAGTCCAAATGCATTGCCACCCTTCTGATTCTTTATAAAACGCGCAGCATTCTGATAGGCGTTCTTTCCATAGTAGTCGTCGGCGTTGATCACCACAAAAGGAGCATCGATCACTTCGCGGGCCGTCCATACCGCATGCGCTGTTCCCCAGGGTTTCGCCCGTTCCCCATTGAAGGTAACGCCCTCAGGAAGGTCATTAAGCTCCTGGGCGAGTACATCGAGTTTTACGTGCTCCGGAAGCCGCGGGCTGAGATAATCCCGTAAAAATTCCACATTGGCCTTTTGGGTGATCACCACAATGTGGTTGAACCCGTTTTGCAGAGCGTCGTAAATGCTGAATTCCATGAGGAATTCCTCGTTAGGCCCTAGGCCGTCGAATTGTTTTAGCTTTCCATATCGGCTGCCCTTACCGGCAGCCATGAGTAGCAGTGTCATAGTCTCCATTTCTGGTGGCAAAAATAGGATTTATGGGCCAAATGGAAAGGAAGAACGGATATAGATCCCATTTTTAACGATAAGATAAACTGATTTTTATCATTTTTTGCAGGAGCTAAAGAAATTAGCTTTGTTAGAAACAGCCACATATGCCCAGTTTAATTGCCAAATATAACGTCCCGGGTCCCCGCTATACCAGTTATCCTACCGTTCCCTACTGGGACATGGATGCCTTTTCTGGCAAGCGCTGGAAGGAGACCTTGAAGGTGAGTTTTGATGAAAGCAATCTGGAACAGGGGATCAGTGTCTATATCCACCTGCCGTTCTGTGAGAGCCTTTGCACGTTTTGTGGTTGCCATAAACGGATAACCAAGCGGCATGAAGTGGAATTGCCCTATATCAAGGCAGTACTTCGTGAATGGCGTTTGTACTGTGATCTTTTTGGTTCCCGACCTCTGGTAAAGGAACTTCACCTGGGCGGAGGAACCCCAACCTTCTTTTCTTCGGAACACCTGGAAATGCTGATTAACGGCCTCTTCCGTTGTGCGGACCGTGCGGAGGATTATGAATTCAGTTTTGAGGGGCATCCCAACAATACTACTAAGGAACACATGCAAACCCTTTATAACCTGGGGTTCCGGAGGGTAAGTTTTGGTATTCAGGATTACAGCAAATCTGTGCAACAGGCCATACATCGTATCCAGCCCTATGGAAATGTGAAAAATGTAACGAACTGGGCCCGCGAAATTGGCTACACTTCTGTAGGACACGACCTGATTTACGGTCTTCCCTATCAGCATTTATCGCATGTGGAGGCTTCCGTGGTAATGACCAAATCCCTGATGCCTGATCGTATCGCTTTCTACAGTTATGCCCATGTCCCCTGGTTGAAGGGCAGCGGACAACGCGGATTTAAAAAATCCGATCTACCCACCCCGGAAGAAAAGCGTCACCAGTACGAATGGGGCAGGGAGCTATTGATTAATGCCGGCTATGAAGAAATAGGCATGGATCATTTTGCCT
>NZ_CEYNTP010000237.1:0-4213 GCF_982873095.1 Lentiprolixibacter sp.
CTGGACAAATTCAGACATATCGGAAGCCAGCACGGGATCAACTACGCGGGTTATAGGAATGCCAGAAGGCAAGTCTTCATCTTCAAAGAGGAAATCAACACCTGCCCCAAAAGAAGCAATACATTGCAGTTGGGGGTATTGGGCCAGAACGCCATGGGGTGGTTTCCAAACCATTGCCATGGAAATGGAATCCGGGTCATGAGGTTCGTTATGAGTTACGATTTCCAGGGAGGGATCTGCCTTTAAGAGCGCTTCCTTCCAGGCCTGGGCCTTGTGATCGTTACGTATGATTACTATTGGCATTACATCTTCATTTTTATCAGGTTCATTCCATGTCAAGCAAGTCCAGTGCCCTGTTAAATCCTTCCATCAGCGGCCATTGACCTTCCCTGATTCCATTATATACAGTTGTGATTCGGGACTTAAACTCTGGAAGCAGTTCTTGCTGAGAAATATATTGGGTGGCCTCGGTAAAAGAATTTAGCATGCTTTTGTAAAAGGCTTGCGGAACACGCCTATCCCTGGCAAACAACTGGGCAGTCTCGAGATTGTACAACATGAGGTCGGCTACCAGGTAAGGGGCCATTCCTAGGGTACGGAACTGACGGATATATTTTTGAGCAACTGACCTCCTGGCTCTGGGGCGTTTTCGCCTTACCGGAAAGTACTCGTTGCTGATCTTGAACTTGGCCTCCTGAAGCAATTTATCCTCTTTGGGGTTGAAGGCAAAATCATAGAACTTTTTCACCTGGGGAAACCGTTCGTACAAGTCAATTACTTGCTCCTGCAGGGCCTCTCTAGGCAATTCGGAAAGGTATTTCTTTAACGCTCTTTTGCTCACAGGGCGAAGATACACATATCTGTGATGCCATGGATTCCCCTACTCAGACCAATAGCTGCCGGAAAAAATTCAGATTGGGATGCACTTTGATCCCTGCTTATAACTGTTTAATAAGTAAAGTTGATTCCTTTTGGAAAAACGATAATAAAAGTGTATAATGATAGCTTATAACTTTTTAATTCTTCTATATCAGTATGAGGCAACTAAAGATCGTCAAGCAGGTAACAAATCGCGAATCAAAATCACTGGACAAATACCTGCAAGACATCAGTAAGATTGAATTGATTACAGCAAGTGAAGAAGTTGAACTTGCACAACGCATACGCCAGGGGGACCAGGCGGCCCTGGAAAAACTCACCAACGCCAATTTACGGTTCGTCGTTTCCGTAGCCAAACAATACCAAAATCAAGGCCTGAAACTTCCTGACCTTATCAATGAAGGAAATGTAGGATTGGTAAAAGCTGCCAAGCGTTTTGATGAAACCCGAGGATTTAAGTTCATCTCGTATGCAGTCTGGTGGATCCGTCAATCCATTTTACAAGCCCTGGCCGAACAATCCCGTGTGGTGCGTTTGCCTTTGAACAAAATTGGTTCCATCAATAAAATTAAAAAGACCTTCTCCTATCTGGAGCAAGCGCATGAACGTCCGCCTTCCGCTGAGGAAATAGCACAGGAACTGGATATGACCCTGTCTGAAGTGAAACAGTCCCTTAAAAATTCGGGTCGACATATTTCCATGGATGCCCCGCTGAAGGAAGGGGAAGACGTAAACCTCTATGATGTCATGAATTCGGCAGAATCCCCCAGACCAGACAAAGGGCTCATGCAACAGTCGCTGAATACCGAGATCAACAGGGCTTTGGAGACCCTTTCACCCAGGGAAGCTGACGTGGTTAAACTGTATTATGGAATCGGGGATCAGCCTTCTATGACACTGGCTGAGATCGGGCAAACCTTCGACCTTACCCGCGAGCGAGTACGTCAGATTCGTGAAAAAGCCATCAGGAAACTGCGGCACAATTCACGTAGCAAGTTGCTGAAAAGTTATCTGGGATAAAACTTTCCTATCCCCCTTTTAAAAATAACAAAGCCCTGACATCATCAGGGCTTTGCTCATCCATTGGTACACTAATAAACACCTAAGAATAACTTAGTCTGTTGATATTGGAATCCATTAAAATTTCATTCAGATTTTCGATGAAATTAATGTAATCAGCATTGTCGTGGTTATGTTTTGCCATAGCCTTTGGGATTAAAAAAAGCTGGTTGGACTATAGATAGTCCAACTCAGCTAATTCATTTAAACTTAAAATTTCGTTCAATTCGCGGAGGAAATTCAAATACTCCTCCCCGTAGGTATCGTATAACATGATAAGTCTGGGTTTTGCTGTAATATGGAGAAATCTCCTATTACATAACTGAAACTTAGGCAACTTAGTATGTAACAACAAAAAATTGTGGTGTAAACAAGCTTTTTTGTGGTGTATCGGACAGTCTGGTAAACGGCCCTTTCAGAACCTTATCTCATACTGCATTCCAGCGGTCAGGGCCCAGAAATAGGTGTCTGGAACGGAAACAAATTCCTGACGGGTAACCCCCATATTTGCCCGGTACAGGTGGGCTTTATCCTTTGTCGTGAACTGATATTCTAATCTCAGTTGCTGGGAGGCCACAAAAAACAAGGTTTCAGCCAGAAGAACATTATTAGCGCTTAACTGCCTTAATTCAGGGGCATACCCTATTCCGAGGTTGATCCCCAGATAGTTTTCTTTGTGTTTAAAATAACGTCTGCCCAGCAGGTTGCCAGAAAATCCGGTTGTCTCCCCAACCGGCGTTATATACGGCCTGAACGAGAGGTAATAGTTTCCTCTGTACAAACCCACTGAACCGGTAACAATGGTGGTGGCCCCTGAGGAAAAGGCCAGGTAACGCATTCCTGCAGATACCTCCCATGATTTGGGCAGGTTCATGTATAGCTCTGCCCCTGCCCTGTGTTGGGGGTATATTACATCATCCGAGTAGCCGTAATTGAGGTATCCGTATAGTGTTTTGGAAAACCTTGGATAGAAGTCCAACTCATATTGCCAGCCGTTGGTGTTAAAGCGATTGCTGTAGTTGATCCTGGGGATCAGCTTCCCAAAGGAGGTCTCCCGGGTATAGGCAACAGAGGCATAGACCATGGGGTCATAGGTAACATCAAAAACATCAATGGCATTACCGACAGTCACTCTGTTTTTTGTTTTGTTTTCTTCGGTTTCCTTTGGAACTGTTCCGGCCATTTCACCAGATTGTTCCCCTTTTATTTGGTGTAGCACCTGCTGTTGGAGGCTGAGCAGTTCGGCATTCCCAGGTAGGTAGATCAGGGATTTGTTGACCAGGCCTAAAGCGATATGCGTATTATCTGCAAAGAGCTCGTTTCTAACCGCTGCCAGCCATACTTCCTTATATTCCTTTTCTCTGGATATTATACGGTTAAAATGTTTCCGAGCTTCGTTGTATCTGCCATCCCAGCTATAAGTTCGAGCGAGGAAATCCTCCACTTCTGTATACTCAGGGTATTTGGAAAGAATAAGGGTTAGGGTATCGCGGGCACCGGGATAATCTCCGGCAAAGGCCATGGTCCTGGCTGTAGAAAAAGACTTGTCCGGATCTCCGTTATAGGCAATATCCTGCGATAAAACACTGTATATTCCGAAACAAAATAATATCAATATTAAGCCCCTCACTTTCATAGGTCTGTTTCAATTTTAGAGATCATGGCTTTTGAGGATTGCCTTATTATACTTTCCTGCGCCTTTTCCTCCTGTAAAATGTCCTTAGCCCGTTTCAGTTTTACTTTGATCTCACTGGAATTAATATCGTGCAGTTTCAACTTTCGTTCAAGTAAAGGCACTTTGTAGTTTTGTCCGGACCAGAAATAGATATCCAGTAAGGCAGAATAGGCATCTTCATAAACAGGATATTTCTGCACAGCGCGCTCCAGAATCTCCATAGCGGTTTCGTACTCTCCTTCCCATCCGTAGATCCGTCCCATTAAGACCTCGGAATCCACATGACCGGGAACCTTGTTCAGTATGAAGCGACAAAGTAAGAGGGCGCGATCGGTATTGCCGTCAAGGGCGATGCGCCTGGCCGTCTGATAAGCGTCATCGTAATCATTTCCATTAAAAACAGAATTGATCCAGACCTGTTCTTCCTTGGTTGGGACCTTAAGGGTGCTGGCAAAAAGGCTATAGGATTCAGGCAGCAGTTTATTGTTTTTGGTGACATACTGGTTTATGGCGCGGAACTGATTTAGCCTTGATTTAATAGAGTCCTTTAAATCAGTGTCTTTTACAACCACAGGGCTAAGGTCTCCTTCAAGTTTATAC
>NZ_CEYNTP010000238.1:0-4184 GCF_982873095.1 Lentiprolixibacter sp.
TGACCACATCGGCAATGAGATAAGCCGCTTTCTCTATTTTGGGCACGCTGATGTATTTATAGCTTACGGGCAGGGCATAATTGGCCATGTCCAGGGTAAAGGTCTGGTTGTTGGATTTTACGGTATAAGGAATATCGATTTCAAAGTCTACAGAAGTGGGGCGCGATACCTGCTGCATAGGGAGGGAAGTATCAAAGTCAGCAACTTCCTGTGCAGTGATTACATCGCCTGCGGCAACGCGTTTTGACATTTCCTTTCTGCTCTTGTTTCCAACCCCTGTCACAACAACTTCCTGCAGGGCCTGGTTGTCTTCCTGCAAGACCACATTGAGTACATCCCCTGAAATATATCGGGTTTGCGATTTATACCCGATGTAGGAAAATATCAGGGATTTGGCATCGGAAGGCAGTGCCAGGGAATAGCGTCCGTTGAAATCTGCGGTAGTACCTATGGTAGTACCACTAACGATCACATTGGCTCCTGGAAGTGTCACCCCATCAGACCCCCTTACCACGCCAGAAACTTCGGTGGTTTTCCGGTCATAGGAAGGTGGCCTGCTGCTGTAATTAAGGTAGTAAGGCAGTAATTCTGGTTTGACACCCGAGAGGCTGGGATCAGCCGTAGAGAGCCGGATCTTTACTTTGTTCCAGTCCACCTTGGTGTCTTGTTTGATATTGGCTTTGTAAACAAGGTTGATGGGGTTGCTGATATCTTTTGCACGAATGTCATAGGAGGGGTACCACCCCGCATTGTTTACCAGGTAGTTGAGCTCGGTTTGAATACGGCCCGGCCGTTCAAGTTTTACCTTAACCAGTATTTCCCCAACGGTATAATCTGTGGAACTTCTCCGGGTATTGAGCTGCCTTCTTATTTTGGCTTCTTCTTCCCGCAACTCCCTTATCTCTTTCTGATGGCTCAATATTTTCATTTTAAGGGAAGATAACCGCTGGCTATAGAAATTTGTGGCATCACGCAGGGTTACCATATTGATGGCCTCATTACCTCCAATATTCCTGTTCGCATTTAAAAACCCAATCTCCTCGTTGGTGACATCAATTTGTGTTTCCAATAATTGTATCTGATCCCGGATGTCCTGCATACCGGTTTCCATTACGGCGATCTGCGTTGCCATTTTAAGGGAATCCAGAAAGTTCTGTTGCTGGTTGACGGAGAGGAGCGTGGCCCTTCCGGTGACCTTCGCCTGTACACTTTTTGATTGTATGAACGGGGACAAGCCTGTAAACTTTAGCAGGTAAGTTCCAGCACCCAGATCCAGGGATTTCCTTCGGGTGATCTGTGCGCTTTCCAAAAACACGCTTACTTCTTCCACACTTGTTTTGACTGTGATTTCCCTTGGCTCCTGACCAGAGAGGTTAATGGAAATAAAAAACAAGAATCCTGTTATAAATGCTGCCTTCATAAGATGTAAATATTTAAGATGTATCCGGTACCTCTAAGGACGGATGCGAAAATCGACTGTGACATGGCGGAGTTAACCGTATAGGGATCTTGGCTCAAAGAACATACCAAAGCTGCCCTTGAATCGCAATATTCCTGAGATATTAACATATCAGGATTATTCTGCCGTCGTTTTAATTTCGGAAATGGTTGTTGTGCTACTGATGCTAGACATATTTTCATTCATCTTAACCGTCGTCTGCATGGGAAGTTCTGTTTTGCAATAACTCAGGTATTGCCCGGCAATATCATACTTGCAGATACCGGAACCTTCTCCCTTAACCTCCCAGCTTACACTTTCCTGTTTACTCTCTAAAGACACCTTCTGGTCAAAAGACAATACAGCGGTACCTTCTTTAACCTCTTTAAGGATATAGGTGGTAGTAATGGACGAATTAATAGGCATCATCCCTGTAGATGTAATGTTCATGGGCATTTCAGTCGTAAAGCTATCTCCGATCTTCAGGGGTTTTTCAGGGAATTCTACCTGTTGCTGTGTTTGATCCAGCATATTCGTGATGAGCTGTTTGACTTGAGGATTGAACATTTCCCCTGTAATGGAGTCCAGCACATAGCGGTCATCAGGGGTGTATTGTACCTGAATAATATTACTGGTGATAGGCAAATCCATTTTTTGTTCCTTTCCGTTGACCAGCGTACTTGAGGTAGCATCCGTATAGCGGATTTCTATTGGGATATTGCCATTGTCCTTCCGGCCTTTGGCCTCCATAATACTGATCACTTTAATTGTATTTTCAATCAGGGAGTTCTTTTTCAAGGAACTTTCCAGAGGTTGTCCTGTAGTGATTCCCGTTTCCGTTAAGGTGTAGATGCTCATCTCTGAAGTATAGGTGGTATTGGGTAGTACCAGGACTTTAAAGCTAAAGGATTCCTGGGCGCGTACAAATGAGACCGTAAGGAGCAGGAAGGTAATGGTAAATATTTGCTTCATATTTTGATATATGGATTTGTCAGGGGATCGATTAACAATAAGACATGAAAATCAAGGCACGGCCTTAACCTTGCCAAAATAATCGTTGAAAAGTAAGGCTATTCTGATTAAAAACAAATTGACTTTATGATTAAAAGCCCTGCTATTTCTGTAAAACTGCTTTCTGATCCTCTCTTAGGGTGGGGTATTCAATCCCCAGCTGTTCCAGATAGGAGTTATATTTCTTTTCGTTGTAATAAAAAGGTTTCAGCCTGGGGGCAAATTCCTCCATGATCTCTGTGTTCAGGTAGGTTGCCGGTTGGTCCTCCTTGGAGATCATCGGCTCATAGGTCTGATTGGCCGTTTGTACCTTTTTGTAATAGTCCCAGGACTGCTCCACGAGTTCTGGCTTTAACAGGAAATCCAAAATCGTCATGGCCTCTACCTTGGCTCCGGCCACTACCCCTTTGTGGGCAATGGGGGTAGCCATAGCGATGGCGTTGGACCAGTGATGCCCTTGTAAGCCGGGAATATTGGAGGGGAAGCGCAGGGTGATGGTAGGCACTTTCCAGCTGATATCCCCAATATCATCTGATCCCCCGCTCACGGGGTTCTTGACGGGCAAGCCGATGGTGTCCAGTTTTACTTTCAGACCAGAAGTGTCGCGCTGTGAATTCACTTCCCGCTGTACGGCTTTGGCCAGTATCTGGTCTGCTTCACTCCATTCAGGGAGACCAACGGTTTTGATATTCCCGTACATGGTTTCGGCCATCACCTTGTTAAAGTGCCTGGGCCAGGCAGTGCCCAGGATACGTTTGCTCATTTTGGTTCGGGTCATCATGGCTGCTGCTTCGGCAATCTCATTACCCCTTTCATAGGCAGCCATGATCTTCGGATAAGTGATCTCCCGGAAATAATACCAGATAGAGGCTTTTGAGGGGACCACATTGGGCTGGTCACCTCCATAGTTGATGATGGAATGTGAGCGCCCCAGGGGATGCATATGCTCTCTGGCGTAATTCCAGCCAATGTTCATGAGTTCCACTGCGTCCGCTGCGCTACGTCCCCGCCAGGGGGATCCTGCGGAGTGGGCCGATTCTCCTTCGAAGGTATATTCCACAGAGATCAATCCGGTACCCCGGGCTTGTCCATAGGACACGCTCATATTGTTGCTTACATGGGTAAAGATGCACATGTCCACTTCGTCAAAATACCCATCGCGGGTATAGTACGCTTTGGTAGCTACCAGTTCTTCTGCTACTCCAGGCCAGAGGATAAGCGTACCCGATAAATTTTCCCTTTTCATGATGTCTTTTACGGCCAAAGCCGCCATTACATTCAGAGGTACCCCGGCATTATGCCCTTCTCCGTGTCCGGGAGCCCCTTCTACGATAGGGTCGTGGTAGGCCACCCCGGGTTTCTGGGAGGCGCGGGGGATGCAATCCACATCACTGCCTATGGCGATGACTGGTTTTCCTTTGCCCCAACTTGCCCACCAGGCCGTGGGGACACCAGAAATTCCATTCTCTATATGGAATCCGTTCTTTTCCAGGATGCCCGTGATGTATTCAGCCGTCTCCTTCTCATGGAAACCGAGCTCAGCGAAACTGAATACCTTGTCCACCATCACCTGGGCCATCTTGGCATTATCGTCTATTTTTTGCTGGACTTCTACCTTCAGTGCCTGAAGGCGTTCTTCAGTGTTCTGGGCGCTCAGCTGGTAGGAGGGAAGGAGTAATAAAAAAAGTAACGAAAGGATGGTGTAGCGTTTCATAGGTGCGAATGTTAGTTATGG
>NZ_CEYNTP010000239.1:0-4171 GCF_982873095.1 Lentiprolixibacter sp.
GCCTGTGGATGAAATGAAGATCTTCTTTCATCAAACCCTGGTGGCGATGTCTGATACCTTTATGAAAGCTACCCAGGATGAAAAAATGACGGCTACTATGAAAGATTTCTGCGAGTACTTCGCAGAAAAGCTACAGTTACGATCTTAGTTCACCTTTAGCTGTATAACTTATCATAGTACTCCGTAGCCATTCTCGCGCTGGTAAACTGAGGAATGACCCCATCGATGGCTTCAAAAACAATGTCTGACCAACTCCCCGGTGTGTCGTAATAGGTAGGCAATACCTTGTTCTCCAAAATGCGGTAGAGACTCTGGCTGTCTTTGTCATCCTGTTCCCCGTGAGACAGGGTGTGGTCCAGGGCAGGCAGCACAAAACCATTTTTCCCGTTTTTGATAAACTCAGGTATCCAGCCGTCCCGGGTAGATACATTTACAGAGCCGTTCATGGCGGCGGTCATCCCACTGGTTCCAGAAGCTTCGCGGGTTATTCTGGGGGTATTTAACCATACATCTGACCCTGCTTTCAGCTTCCTGGAAAGGGCAATTTCATACCCTGTAAGGACGGCCGCATTCATTTTGTGCTTGGTGTAATGAACGAGTTTGTTGAATATTTCTATGGCTCCATGGTCACCCGGATAGGGTTTTCCCGCCCAGATGATCTGTATGGGATATTTTGAATCAGACAGGAGTTTTTCAAACCGCTGAATATCCCGGAGCAAAAGATCCGCTCGCTTGTACTCTGCGAAACGCCTTGCCCAGACCATGGTCAATACCTCAGGGTCAAAGCGTTTTCCGGTTTGGTCCAGTACTTCCTGGAACAAATCCTGCTTTAATTCCAGCTTGCGGTTTCTGAAGGCTTTTGGATTTCTTTTTTTCCAGGCTTGTCCCAGTTTATTATCCTGCCAGAATTCCCGGTGTTGGCTGTTGGTAATCGGAATGATCTGGGCCATATGGGAAAGACCCTTATACATATCCCTGGCAACTTTTGAATGAAGTTTTGATACGGCATTTGCCCTTTTCACCATGCGCAATGCAGCAACCGTGTAATTAAGGTGGTTCCCGCCCAGGGTTTCCTTTTCCAATTCTTCCTCGCTGTAGCGCCGGCCAAAAAATCCGAAATCATTCAGCAAAGGGCCAAAGCGCTCTTCATGCCCTCCCTTTTCAGGGGTATGGGTGGTGAAGACCATATTATTTTTCCCCATCCCCTGATTCCTTATATGGTAAAAAGCAGGCAGGCCATGGCCTTCGTTTAAATGGTAGACATCCGCTCCTCCCAGTTTTTCTACAAGTTTTGCACCTCCGAGACCCAGTACAATACTCTGTGCGATCCTGGTTTCGTCATTTTCATCATAGAGCCTATGAGTGATGGTGCGCGAGAGATGGTCGTTTCCCTCCACGTCCGTACTTAAAAAGTAGATAGGAACGGTATTGAAAATTTCTGGTTTCAGGACAAATGCCCTGACCTTCACGGCGTGGTTATTCCTGATCCTAACTTCAACCTCAATCCCTGTATCTTCGAGATAGTTGTAATTCTTTTCGGTAAAATGAGGACGCAGCGTTTGATCCGGGTTGCGCCCCTGATCGTAATAGCCGTATTTCCAAAGCAGCCCAATCCCGATTAAATTCTGCTTAAGATCATAGGCTGCTTTCATATGAGAGCCCGCTAGAAATCCGAGCCCCCCTGAATACGTTTTAAGCCCCTGGTCGATCCCAAATTCCATACTGAAATAGGCGACTTTTTTATTGAATTTTTTTGAGGGGGTATAGGGATGATGCCATTTGGCGTATGTACTGGTCATGTTTACTTAAAATTATAAGTTGTTTGTAAGGTAATCCACACCTACTGCAATTGTTTCTGCTCAGGAAACATCTTCCCAGCGGAAGATGGCCGTCAGGCGTGCATAAATTCCCGGCGAAGATAACAAAATCTATAGCCTGAACAGTCCGGGGAGTAATATTTGGTAGCAGGGGGCCATTTTCCTGTCAGCATTGAACATTCTGAAACCGGGCAAGGGATTGTGATGAAATTACCCCTTGCCTTAACTTTGCATGGAGTAAGGAAATGCATAGAAAAGAGACTATCAATACAAGTTGCTAAGAACTGAGTATGGAAGGAGAAGAACTTCAGGAATTGATCTTTGTATACAATGCGGCTTCGGGTATCGGTAATGTATTGTTAGACGGCGCTCATAAGGTGCTTAATCCCGCTACTTACAGTTGTAGCCTGTGCCAGCTGACACATGGCGCATTCCGGGAACACAAGGTATGGAAGAATTTCAGGCAATCAAGTCAACTCCCTATGCAATTTTTGTACAAGGATGAGTTTCAGAAGGAATATGCGTCTAAATTTGGCCATGCCCATACTTTTCCTGTGGTACTTGGCAGAACAGGGTCCGGATTGGAGCTGGTAGTGAGCACTGCGGAACTTAACGGCATGGAAACCGCCGAAGAGCTGATTACCCTTCTGAAGTCCAGAAACTAGATAAGATAGGAGTTGTCAGGTGGCACGACCTTGTAAAAGGCGCTGATTAATCTCGTCGATGTATTCCAGCAGGGTTTCCCTGCCCAAACCGCTCTGTGAGGAGGTAATGAAATGCGGGGGTGCTTCTTCCCAGGCCCCGCTGGTAAGCACCTTCAGGTAGGCCGCTACCTGTGCTTCGATAATCCCTGGTTTTAGCTTGTCGGCTTTGGTGAATACGATAGAGAAAGGGATCTGATTTTGCCCAAGCCATTCCATGAATTCCAGGTCGATCTTTTGGGGTTCGTGACGGATATCTATAAGGACAAATGCGCTCACCAGTTGCCTTCTTTTCAGGAAATAATCCGTGATATACTTTTGGAAGGTCTTTTTCTCTTTTTTCGAAACCCTGGCGTAGCCATAGCCGGGCAGGTCTACCAGATACCAGGTGTCATTTATAATGAAATGATTGATCAGCTGTGTCTTTCCAGGCCTCCCCGAGGTTTTGGCCAATCCCTTTCGCTGCGTCAGGGTGTTGATCAGGGAAGATTTGCCCACGTTGGAGCGTCCGATGAATGCGTATTCAGGCAAGGCATCCTGAGGGCATTTTTCCACATGGGAGTTACTAACGACAAACTGGGCCGATTTTATCTTCATGAATTGTAGTTAAACGGGGAGTCCCAATTCGAAGTTAAGGAATTCAGAACTGTCTTTTCGTCAGCCAGGAATCCAGGATCACATTAAACTCTTCCGGGTGTTCCATCATCGGGGCGTGCCCGCATTTGTCAATCCAGAAAAGTTCGGAATCAGGCAGTAATTGGTGGAATTCCTCTGCAACGTTGGGAGGGGTCACTGTATCGTTTTTCCCCCAGATGATGCAGGTAGGGGTAAGCATGTGGGGAAGGTCCTTAGACATATTGTGCCGGATCGCACTTTTGGCGATAGCCAGGGTTTTTACCAGTTTCATGCGGTCGTTGACGGTGGCAAATACTTCGTCTACAATTTCTTTGGTGGCTACTGCAGGGTCATAAAATACCTCCTGTGCTTTTTTCTTGATGAACTCATAGTCACCTCGTTTGGGATACCCGTCCCCCATGGCACTTTCATATAATCCTGAACTCCCCGTAATGACCAGGGCCTTGACCATATCAGGATACATTTTGGTATGCAACAATCCGATATGTCCCCCCAGGGAATTTCCCAGCAGGATCACATCCTTAAGGCCTTTGTATTCAATAAAGCGTTCCAGGAACTTCGCAAAATTCTTGACATTGGTTTTAATGGTGGGCATATCGTAAATAGGCAGTTCCGGGACCAGGACCTGATATCCCTTCTTGGGAAAGTAGTCGGTTACGCCCTGGAAATTACTAAGCCCTCCCATCAGCCCGTGAAGGATAATCACAGGCTTACCTTCGCCAACCTCGATATAGCGGTATTTTCCTTCGGTAACTAGGTGCTCTTCCATTCAGATGGGCTTGTTCTGTCAGTTGGCAAATATAGGGAATTCCCCATAATAGGCATATTTTTGATGCAGGGATAAAGCCCGCAATGCGGGACTTCTTCCATATCCAAGTAAATGGATTTGAAGGAGGTGTTCCAGGGCCATTTTTGCTTCAGGCCGCACCCTGTTAACCACACCGGTCTCTCTAAAATTATCAACAAAGTGGTAATTTGTGGTAATTTGTGGTAATAATTTCTATATATTTGAGTTTA
>NZ_CEYNTP010000240.1:0-4151 GCF_982873095.1 Lentiprolixibacter sp.
TCATCAATAATGAAGTCCATCATTTCCTCCATGATATTGCGAAACGCCTGGAAATCCTCTTTGTAAAGATAAATTTTGTGTTTTTTGTAGTGAAAAGAGCCGTCCTCATGGGTGAATTTTTTGCTTTCAGTGATCGTGAGGTAATAATCTCCGGCTTTCGTGCTCCTTACGTCAAAAAAATACGTACGTCTACCTGCTCTGAGGACTTTGGAGTGAATTTCCTCCTGGTCCATTAAATCTTTGTCGCTCATTTCGGCTGATTCTGGTTAGTATATCTGCTTTAGATGAGCTCAAAAATGTAAAAAAAATGCGGTTTCCGCAACTTTTTCTAGCTTTCTTTCTCGGACAACTGGTGCATATAGAGCTCTTTGTAATAGCCCTCCTGTGCTACCAGAAGATCGTGAGTTCCTTCCTGAAGGATATTCCCATCTTCCAAAACCAGGATCTTGTCTGCATTTTTTGCAGAGGATACCCGGTGGCTTACGATAAAGGTAGTACGGTTGCGTGATGCTTTTTTAAGGTTATTGAGGATCTCTTCCTCAGTCTCCGTATCTACCGCAGACAGGCAATCATCAAACAAATAGATTTCCGGGTCCCTCAGCAGGGCGCGGGCAATGGACACACGCTGCTTCTGGCCACCGCTCAGGGTAATACCCCGCTCCCCAAGCACCGTTTCATAGTTTTTGGCAAATCCCATGATATTGTCGTGTACCACCGCCATCTTGGCTACTTCCTCAATTTCCTCTGCATCCGCATCTTCATCACCAAATTTGATATTGTTTTTTATGGAATCCGAAAAAAGGAAGGCGTCCTGGGGCACGGCCCCTATGGCTGACCGCAGGTTATTTAGGTTCAGTTCTTTGATGGGGACACCATCTATACGGATTTCTCCGGAATTGACGTCGTATAAGCGCGTTATAAGGTCCAGAATGGTAGATTTTCCCGAGCCTGTTTTCCCCAGGATAGCAATCGTTTCCCCTGCTTTTACACTGAAAGATATGCCATTCAGGGCCTTGATTTGAGTGTCCTCATAGGTAAAGGAAACATTGTCAAATTCAACTTCGCCCTGAATAGCCTTTTCCTCCTTCTGCTCATGCTTTATTTCTGGTTCTTTCTTCAGAAATTCGTTTATGCGTTTTTGAGAAGCCTCTGCCCTTTGCACAATGGAAGTCAGCCAGCCTACAATCGCTACAGGCCAGGTAAGCATATTGACGTATAAGATGAATTCTGCTATAATTCCGAAGGTGGCTATTTCACCATTCAGATACTGTATTCCTCCAACATAGATCACACACAGGTTGGAGATCCCGATAAGCAGGATCATCAGCGGAAAGAACCAGGCATTGACTTTTGCCAGGTCCATGCTTTTGTCCTTCCCTTCATGCGCCAGGACCCGCATTTCTTCGTTCACCTGGGGTTCCAGATTATAGGCCTTAATGACCGAAACCCCGGAAAAGGATTCCTGGGCAAAAGTGGATAGCCTGGACAGGAATTCCTGCACAACGGTACTTCTTTTGTGGATGATCCGACTGATCTGATAAATCAGAATAGACAGTATGGGTAGTGGAACGAGAGCATAAAAGGCAATAGTGGGGGCTTTGATGAACATCAGTGGAATGAGGCATACAAATAGTGTAAGCGTTTGCATGCCGTACATAATGGCAGGCCCAGCATACATGCGTACCTGGGTGACATCCTCGCTGATACGGTTCATAAGGTCGCCCGTTCGGTTGCGTTTATAAAAATCCAAATTCAGGACCTGGTAATGATCATAGACTTCATTCTTAAGGTCGTATTCGATGTAACGGGAAACATTGATTATGGTTTGCCGCATGAGGAAGGTGAAAAACCCGGACAGCAGCGCCGCTCCAACAATGATAAGGATATACTCCAGCAACAGATCCCTGGCAAGGGTCTCGGCCATTTCTCCTCTCACGTACTTTTCTACTACCTCAATGGAGTTTTTTACATAGGAAGGCATCACCAGTTGGAATACACGGGCAATAATGGTGATGATTATCCCGATGAAAAGTTTGAGCCAGTACTTCTTGAAATACTTGTTGAGGTGCTTGAGTTCTTTCATTAGCTGGTTGGTAGGAGCCCCGTTAACCTTATGGGCAAATATAGCGGATAGACTTGGAAACAAATGTTATAAAAGTGATAAGAATAATTGATTCAATTCCGAAGGGCATTGATGAGATTTGTTATTTTTGCTCCGCGAACAGGAAATAACCCTAAAGTTCTTTTAACATGCTAACAAGAAGGCAACTGCGTATAAAGGTTATGCAATGTATCTATGCGCTGATCAAGTCAAAGGATGACTCCCTTGAAAAACAACAAAAGTTTTTAAAGGTCAGTGTTGAAAATACATTTACCCTTTACCTGTTGATGATGAGTCTTTTCCGTGAGATCTATCAACTTGCTCAGCGCCACGTGGAGCATTCCTCCCGGCAGTACCTGGCCGCAGAAATTTCCTATCCCAACCCCAAAAAGTTCCTCGAAAACCAACTCCTGATACAAATTGCCACCAATGACCTGCTTGAAAAAGAATTGCAGCGAAGGAAACTAAATGCATGGTACCTTCACGAGGATTATGTGAACATCCTCTATAAAGACATCGTTGGAAGTTCTTCCTATCAGAAATATATGCAGCAAGAAGGGCAATCCTATGAAGAGGACCGGGAATTGCTTATTTCCCTTTTTCGCGAAGTGATCGCCCCGAATGAAAAAGTGTACGAATACCTGGAAGACGACAAACTCACCTGGGTTGACGACATTCCCCTGGTTAACACCTTTATCGTCAAGAAATTGAAAAAAATGCGGGGGGAAGACCATAAGGGCTACATGCTGCCCAAGTTACTGAAGGATAGTGAAGACATGGAATTTGCCGAGGAGCTTCTGGCCAAAACCCTCTTGCATAATTCGGCCTTTGAAAATGAAATTGTCAATAAAACCCCCAATTGGGACAAGGACCGGATTGCCGAGATAGATGCCATCCTGCTTAAGATGGCCATATGCGAATTGTGGCATTTCCCCTCGATCCCCGAACGGGTAACCCTTAACGAATATCTCGAGATCGCAAAAGAATACTCCACTCCAAAGAGCAGTATTTTTATCAACGGTATCCTGGACAAACTGGTGAGGGAATACAAGGCCTCCGGAAAACTCAAAAAAACAGGAAGGGGACTATTGTAACCAAATTATCCGTAATTTTGCCAAAAATTAAATCTCATCTAAATATGAAAAGGATTCTTTTTTCTCTGATCATGATTGCAGGGCTGATTGTGGTATCCTGTAAAGAAAAGGCCACTGAAAAAATTAATGCATCCAATGTTGAGGTAGCAGCTGAACGCGATGCGAGTTCCAAAAATCTACCAGTAATGTCATTCGACAAGTCTGAACACGATTTTGGTGTAATTGAGCAAAATGCTCCACAGGAAACGGTGTTTACCTTTACCAATACCGGGAATGCACCTTTGATCATCACCAATGCAACCAGTAGCTGTGGATGTACCGTGCCAGATTATCCCAAGAATACCCCTATTGCCCCGGGAGAAAGCGGGGAACTTCTGGTAAGGTTCAACGGAGCTGGTCAAAATCAGGTTACCAAAACCATTACCGTATCTGCAAATACGGCCAAGGGTTCTGAAATCTTGAGGATCAAAGCTTTTGTCACCCCAAAATCCACCTCAACGGCGACTACTTTAGGGCCGGTTAAATAAATTTAAACAAAACAGAATCAATGGAAGGTTTAGGTCAATTTCTTCCCTTACTGCTGATTTTCGTCGTGGCGTATTTCTTTATGATCCGCCCACAGATGAAACGGCAAAAAGACGAGAAAAAATTTGCGGATGCCCTGAAAAAGGGGGATAAAATTATCACTAAAAGCGGACTTCACGGAAAAGTCCTTGAGATCAACGATAAGGATTATTCCTGCGTCATTGAAACCATGGCCGGCAAGTTGAAGTTCGACCGTTCCGCCATTTCCATGGAGTTGAGCAAGAAGTTAAATCCTCCCAAAGGGAAATAAACGCTTCGCATAAATTTTGAGAAAAACACCGGATTTACTCCGGTGTTTTTTTATCCCTAATATTTAAAACCATATCTTAAAGGAGTAACCAATACCAATAAATATGCGTACCAACAGGCGA
>NZ_CEYNTP010000241.1:0-4130 GCF_982873095.1 Lentiprolixibacter sp.
CCTCAACACCGATGATATCACCGATATCCAACAGCTTTTTGTATACTTCGTTGTAGAGGGACTTGTCCTCTCCCGTACAGATCTCATCCCGGTTGAAATAAACCTGGATACGGCCTTCACTGTCCTGCAACTCGGCGAAAGAGGCTTTACCCTGAATCCTTCTTGACATCAACCTTCCGGCAATCACCACCTTTTTTCCCTCTTCAAAATTCTCCCGTATGCTCGAGGAGGTATTATCTACAGGGTACAGGGCAGCGGGGTAGGGGTCAATGCCCAAGTCCCTAAGTTGCCCTAGTTTCTCTCTTCTTACGATTTCTTGCTCAGAAAGTTGCATCTCAAAACGATTTCAGCGGCAAAATTACATTATTTAAGGAAAGTGGAAAGCAGCAGTTCGATTAAACCTGACTTTTCATGCTGGCAACGCCGACTTATGATAAAAGTCATAGATTTTCAGCCGAATGCTCCCTTCATTTGCGGGGTTGCCATCGATCTTTTGTCAGGCTTGGAATTTGATCGGGCATATACTACGGATTTCCCTGGTTTTTAAAATATGAATTACATAAAAATCCAATAAAAATGATCTGTAATATGAGGAATTTAATAATCGGAATGCTCCTGCTGCTGGGAGCAAGTATAAACCTGATGGCCCAGGACCAGGAGCTGTCTCCTTACATCAAAGTAACCGAGACCAAGGGTTCAATTGCGGACCTTTCTGGAAAGGTGATGGATGCCCTCAAGCAAAATTCTTTTGAGGTGCTTGGTTCTTACCAGCCCGCCAACAGCGGTTCCCTGAAGGTGATTGCATTTACCCGAAACGATTTGAAGAATACCGCAGTTAAAGTAGCTGACAGAGGTGCACTGGGGGCTGTTATGAAAGTGGGCCTTGTTGAAAAAGACGGCAGGGTAACCATATCCTATACGAATCCGGACTACCTTCTAAGGGCGTATCTGATGGAGGATTACAACACCTACAAACGAACGTTCGACAGGTTTGCTATTGAATTGAAAACGGCACTGGCCAGCCTGGGCAATACCTTCCAGCCTTTTGGAGGTACCGTAAAGGCCGATAAGCTCAAAAAATACCATTACAAGATTATGATGCCCTACTTTACCGACCCGGTGACCCTGGGAGAATATAGCTCCTTCGAAGCGGGATTAAAGGCCATCAGGGCCAACCTGAAAGCGAAAAAAGGGAATACGGTAGAGGTGTATCAGTTGGTGTACCCGGATAAACAGGTGGCCGTTTTTGGTGTCGGGCTCAGGGACAAAGAAGACGGGGAGGCCCATTTCCTACCCAAGATCGGGGTGGAGCATGCAGCGGCCATGCCCTATGAGATCATCCTGCAGGATAAAAAGGCGACCATGTTGCACGGCAAGTACCGGATAGCACTACACTGGCCCGACCTAAGTATGGGTACTTTTATGAAAATTATGAGTACCCCCGGGGATATAGAAGATTTTTTAGAAGGGGTATGCAGTCCTTCGGGTAAGGGCTCCTTCTGAAACCTATAAAAGACCGTAAACAATTTGATGGTGTAATTGAAAAAGGCCCTTCAGGAAGAAGGGCCTTTTTGCAGCAGTATTCGATTTCGAGTAGGTATCCTTAAAAGAAAGGCCAACTCCTTGGTTAGGATTTTCCGGTAAGGATGGCCTCCATATCGGCTTCCAGGGTGTTATCCGGGAATTCAACGATGCGGCCCACCTCCTTACCCTCTTTGAGAAAGATAAAGGTTGGGACATATTCGATGTTCCATCCCTTCTCCTCTCCTCCGGGGCTCGTTTTGTAAAATTCATCCCTTTTATCCAAAGCCACAATGGTGATCTGGTCTTCCGGGTAACCTGCTTTTTCAAGGATTTTCATAAATCGGGGTACTTCCCTCTGACTGTCGCTGCACCAGGTGCCCATAAACAATAGGATATCATGCTCATTGAGCGCCTTTTCAAACCGGTTTATCCGTGCATCATCAGTTTTGTAATCTGTGTAACCGGAAGTGTACCAGTTAGCATAGGAACCTTTTTGCAAGGCCTCCCCGGGCAGGGTGCCCAGGAGTATAAGTTCCCCGGTGTCCAATTGTATTTCCTCGAAGCGGTCTTGTGCGCCAATGCAGGAAATGAGTAAACAGAAAAGAAAAGCAAGTGGGATCGTTTTCATGGAAACCGTGTTTTAAAGGTAAAATTACAAGAAAATGTAACAAATCAGGGAATATGTATACCTATTAGGTACATCAATCAACACCTGCTTCATGAGTTTTTTAAGGGTCTTACTGGCCATAATATTTCCGCCCCTGTCGGTTATTGGAAAAGGATGTGGTTCTTTTCTGATCGTCTTGTTACTCACCTTGTGTGGTTGGGTGCCCGGTGTGATCGCTGCCCTGATCATTCTCAACAATCCCAACTGATCGTCGTATCTTTGCGGGGATGAACAAAGAGGTGATATTTCAGGAACTGGGTTTCCGGGATTATAAAGACACCTGGGACTACCAGGAACGCCTTTTCCAAGAAATTCTGGAAATTAAAATCAAAAACCGCCGTGAGGAGGCGGGCCTTTCCACGCCCAATTATTTCCTTATGGTGGAGCATCCCCATGTATATACCTTGGGAAAGAGCGGGGATCAGGCCAATTTGCTGGTGGCCGAAACCGAACTGGCCAAAAAAGGCGCAAGTTTTTATAAGATCAACCGGGGAGGGGACATTACTTATCATGGCCCCGGACAAATTGTGGGCTATCCCATCCTTGACCTGGATAACTTCTTTACCGACATCCACAAATATTTGCGACTGCTGGAGGAGATGGTGATCCTCACCCTGGACGAATACGGTTTAAAAGGGGAACGATCACAAGGGGAAACCGGGGTCTGGCTCGATGTCGGCACTCCCTTTGCCCGAAAGATCTGTGCCCTGGGGGTTAGGGCCAGCCGCTGGGTTACCATGCACGGATTTGCCTTTAATATAAATACAGACCTGGGCTATTTTGATCTCATGATCCCCTGTGGAATAAAAGACAAGGGGGTAACTTCCCTGAACGTGGAACTGGGGAAGGAAAAGGTGGATGTGGAAGAGGTAAAACAAAAACTGCTCCGGCACTTTGAGGGTCTGTTTGAGGCCCATCTTAAAAAAGAGAAAACCGAAGGATAGACCTTCGGTTTATGTTTAAAAACGTACACGGTCTTAATTAGACATAGCGCTGAGTACCATGGTATTGATCACCTTTCCTTTTTTGTTATAGCTTTCTGTTTTTACCACGCCAACTCCTTTGGCAAGCCAGCTTCGGCTGGGAAAATTCTGATTCACCATCATCATTTTGGAGTGACTGTTGCTGTAAATCACGTAGCATTCGTAAGCGCCTGCGGGTACAGTAATGGTTTCCACTTTCTCCACCTTTCGATCGGTGATATCTACCTGCATATTCATATTCATTCCCCCCATACTGATTTTCATTTGAACATTGGCGTCGGGTAGTTCCATTCCGGCTTTTAAATCGTTGGGCCACTCCACATCCGTACCCGTGATCTCCGCCTCCGCGTCCCCGTATTGTTCCAGCATCTGCGCAGAAAGGAGGGATTTGTAGTCAATACGAACAATATTCCCCTCGCATATCATTTTATAAGAGCTTTCGAATGCATTTTTTCCCTTGGCATCGCTGAATCCCATGTGGACTTCAGCTTCTATCGTGCCCCCGGATTCCTGAACGTTTCTGAACTCCTGCCATTGCATTCCTTCTACTTTTCCTTTTTTACCGTACATGGTATATTCCATACGGACCCCATCTTTTAAGGGAAAAAAATCATTACAAACCTGCGCACTATGCGACGCCGGCAATAAAAACAGCGCAAAAGCGATCCAGGATATTAGCGGTGAAAAGTTTAGGTGGTCTTTTTTCATGATATCTTATTGTTTTATGAATTCAACTCTGCGGTTTTTGGCTTTGCCCTCCGGGCTGTGGTTATTAGAACATTTACTCGCCCTATTCCAGGATTTCACGGACAAGACCGGGCACACGGTCGAGTGGGTTACGCTGGAAGAAAACGTTCTGCGTCAACGCGTCACTACGGACATCACCACCAAAGGCGGCGCCTTCGATATCATGACAATCGGCATGTATGAAACGCCAATCTGGGGTGCAAACGGCT
>NZ_CEYNTP010000242.1:0-4113 GCF_982873095.1 Lentiprolixibacter sp.
ATTTTGATTTTAGGTGCCTGCGGGCAAATCGGCACTGAACTGACCCTGGCACTAAGGCAGAAATTCGGGGATACTAATATCATCGCCAGTGATATTCGGGAAGGGTCTGTGGATCTGGGGGCATCAGGGCCTTTTGAGCTACTGGACGCCACCGATTACGAAGCTGTTGAGGACGTGGTAATGCACTATGAAGTAGATGAAATCTACCTCATGGCGGCCATGTTAAGTGCTACTGCCGAGAAATTCCCGGCACGGGCCTGGAACCTGAATATGAATTCGCTATTCAACGTACTCAACCTGGCTAAAGAGAAAAAAATTGAAAAGCTCTTCTGGCCTTCGAGTATTGCCGTTTTCGGTCCCAATACCCCGAAGCAGCATACTCCGCAAAACACCATAATGGAACCTACTACGGTTTACGGCATCAGCAAGCAGGCCGGGGAACGTTGGTGTGCCTACTACCACCATAAATACGGGGTAGATGTCCGAAGTGTGCGCTACCCGGGACTCATCAGCTGGAAAACACTGCCGGGCGGTGGTACCACTGACTATGCCGTAGATATCTATCACAAGGCTCTTGAAAGAGGCAGCTATAATTGTTTTCTCAGGGAGGACACCCGCCTCCCCATGATGTTTATGGAAGATGCCATCCGGGCTACTCTGGAATTAATGGAAACCGAAGCCGAAAAGCTAACCGTACGTTCTTCATACAATTTATCAGCCATGAGCTTTACTCCTGCTGAAATTGCGGCTGGTATAAGGGAACAACTCCCTGAATTTTCGATAGAATATACCCCAGATTTTCGGCAGGAAATAGCCGATAGCTGGCCGGAAAGTATTGATGACGGTCAGGCCCGCACAGACTGGGGATGGTCCCCGAAATACGACCTGAAAAGGACAACATTGGAAATGCTTTCGGAACTAGGGAAGTAGGGAAATATTGCCTATTTTTAAGGGAGTTAAAATCACCGTTATGCAAATCCCGTTTCGCACACTCCCGTTATGTCTTATCGCCCTCGTATTGGGCCTCACTACCTTAAACGCACAACTGCAACCCGGTGTTTATATGGCTAAGGAGTCCACAGGTGACCAAACCCTAACCCACGAACTCAAGATAGATGACCGCTATATGGTACATTCCGTTTATCAGGAAGGTCCGGCCAAATTCATTAAAACTCTTGGGGGCTTTTATACAGCCAGTGATGGAAAACGGGATGTACAGCTGGAATTCAATTCTCAGTATGCACAGGATAGCCTTCGGACCTTGAGTATCCCCTACATTATAGAAGGAGAGGTCCTGGTCCTGAAGTTCGACCAACCCCTGGAATTCCAACGCGGGGCTTCTGTATCCCAGGACCTTGACGGCAAGTGGCTCTTTGCTACCAGGGGCCCGGATACCGGACAAGAGCGACGTGGTGAAGCCAACGCGAGAAAAACCATGAAGTTCCTGATGGACGGTCGCTTCCAGTGGATCGCCTATCATACAGAAACCTTCAGATTCTCAGGGACCGGTGGAGGTCATTACACTACTGAAGGGGGCAATTACACCGAACATATCCAATATTTCTCGAGGGACAATTCCAGGGTAGGTGCCAAGCTTACCTTTATGTACAATATCAATGGGGACGACTGGCATCATCAGGGAAAGAACAGCCGGGGAGAACCCATGTATGAGATTTGGTCGCGTAGGAAGTAAGGTGTTGAACTACAGAAAACTCCTGTTCATCGACACGGTAAGTTAGTCTGGCAATTGCGTCCCCAGTAGATTTAGGGGTGATCTTATATTTGGGTATTCATAAGTCTATAGTTTAACGAAAAACAAGTAATATGAAACCCAATCTTATCATTACAACCTGCCTTAAAACCTTAATTTTTGGAATGATGAGCGTATTGTCAACCGTTATTGTATGCACTACCCTCGCAATGGCCGGAATTTTTTAGAAAGTAATTATGATGAAAAGGCCTTTTACAGGCCTTTTTTTATGTGCCGATATCAGATTTGCCTCCTGTTTTTCTCAGGAGTTTGATGCTTTTGATCTCCACCCCTTTGTCAAGTGGTTTGAGCATGTCATACATATTCAGGGCCACCACACTTGCCCCGTGCATAGCTTCCACTTCCACTCCTGTCTTGTAGATCGTCTTCACGGTGATCAGGACTTTTATTTGAAGGCCGTTTACTTCGTACTGGATATCCGTGTATTCAATGGGGAGCGGATGGCAGTCGGGCAGGAGATCAGGTGTTTTCTTTACCCCTAATAGTCCGGCCGCCTTACTCATGGCAAATACATTGCCTTTAGGCACCCGGTCCTCTTCGATAGCGGTAATGGTGTCCTGAATACTTACCTCCACGATGGCCTGGGCCACGGCAGTACGAAGGGTTGGGTCTTTGTGGGTGATATCTACCATGGTTCAGGTATTTACTTTCCATTGATAGGAGTCGTCTTCAAATAATTCTTTCCCAAATACGGGTACCTGCTTTTTGATCTCTTCCACAATAAAGTGAAGCGCTTCAAAGACAGCTTTGCGGTGGGGGGAAGACACAAAGACAAAGAGGCAGATCTCCCCTGTCTTTACGATCCCAAGGCTGTGGTAGATGTGCATACAGGTCAGCTCGAATTTTTCAAAAGCCGCTTCACGGATCTCGTGGAATTTCTTATTGGCCATGTCCTCATAGGCAGTATACTCGATCGCCTGAACGACCTTGCCATCAATCTCATCGGCCCGGACCTGTCCCAAAAAGATATCGTGAGCCCCTATCTGGGTCTTCACCTGGTGTTTGGCGATGGAATTGGCAATGAACTCAGGAGTTATGGCCCCTTCCTGAAATACGTTCTTTATGGATTTGGTTTTCATCTTTAAATTGTTGAAGTACTAAGGTAAATAAGAAATCGGGAATGATCGGAGATATCCCGTTGGTATTAATTTCCAATGGCCCATTCAGGACCCGGCCTGTTTTGCCTTACCCTTCATCCAACTTACCCCAATCATGATCCCGGCCCCTACGCCCACCAGGAAGAGGAACATCTCCCCCACCTTGTCCTTGGAAAGCAGGATGGCACAAATAGCAGCCACCGGGGCGATGCCTGCAATGACCCGTTTGGGGATGGTGATGGAATCCCTGTCTTTTTTCTTTTCTGTCATTCTTTGTAATTAATACATTAAATAAGGCATTTTAGGTATAATTATCAAGGAATACGGCAATAACTTCTGAAATCGTGAAAACCTTAAATAAATGGAAAAATTCTGTTTTATTGGTGTGCCATAAAAAAAGGTCCCCACCAGAGTTCCCCCGAAGCGGCAGGGCCCAGAAAAAGACTTAATACTCCTTTGCCCGGAGGGGCGGGCAAAGTTTTGATTAAATCGGTTGACTAATTTCTAGTACCCGACAATTTACTTGCAGATCATGATAATTGGGACCCTTAAAATTGAGTAAGCCCATACTCATTAATCACCAATATGGGCCTCTTTTATTTAAATCCTTTTAAATGAGGGAGTAATCTGAGGCATACCGGATCAATTCTGCAGAATTCTTACATCCGGTCTTCTCCAGGATCTTCCTGCGGTAGGTGTCCACGGTATGCCGGCTGATAAATAATTCCTCCCCTATGGCCTTGCTGTTCAGGCCCTTGGCGAGGAGACGGATAATCTCCAGCTCCCGTTTGCTGAGGTTCAACTGGAATTCTGAATGGTACCGGTTTAAGGTGGTCTTTAATTCATCGATATTTACCGGTTTGAGCAGGTAGTCAAATGCCCCTGTCTTAATGGCATTGATGGCATAGTGTTCGTAGGCCGTGATATACACAATTTTAGTGTCCAGGTGGTTGCGCTGGATTTCCCCGGCGATCTCCAGCCCTGATTTGCCAGACATCTCCACATCAAGAAATGCCAGATCAGGTTCACAGTTAAGGATATAATCAAGACCTGCTTCCGGTTGTTCAAATTGGCCGATCACTTCCACTTCCGGAAATTTAGACAATAGTATTTTCATGCGGTTCAGGGCCCGCAATTCATTATCCACCAAAACCGTCCTGATCTTGCCGTCTGTCATTGAGGTTGGTACTAGCTAATGGCTCTATAAATGTAGGGTAGAAAATTGGGATTTGCTGTACTCAATAT
>NZ_CEYNTP010000243.1:0-4096 GCF_982873095.1 Lentiprolixibacter sp.
TGATATTTTCCCCGAAGAAATTACGCGTTTCCATCTCAGTAAAGGCTTTCTTCATCCCCACATCATAGAGCTCGTAAATCCCATCGAAGTCCCCGCTGTTGTAACGTTCGGTAAATACCTCAGCAAGGCGGGCATAGTTGGGTTGCTCCTCCTGTGCCAGAAGGGGTAATCCTATCCAGAATACTATATACGCCAGGTACTTCACTTCTTTTTGTATTCTTTTTTTGTCACTTGCCGGGTCATATTGTCTTTGGTCTTGTCGAACACAAAATCCAGCACCTGCTGGTGACGCATTCTGGACCTTACTGCACTGCCTGCAGCCGGGGAGGCATAGAACCTCCTTGAGGCTACCCGAAAGTCCCTGGCTTCATCCAGGTGGGTGAACAAGTGTGTCCAGGCCCCCATATTCCTGGGCTCCTCCTGCGCCCATACCCAATCATCCGCGCCTTTGTACTTTTTCAAAATTTCCCGTATGGCCTCAACAGGTAATGGGAATAGCTGTTCAAGGCGTACCAAAGCTACATCATCACGGCCCTGCTCTTCCTTAACCGCCAGCATGTCGTAATAAAATTTACCGGTACAGAAGACCAGGCTTTTCACTTTTTTAGGATCGCCTTCAGGGTCGTCTATCACTGGCTGGAACCTGCCGTTTACAAACTCATCCACCGAGGATACCGCCCTGGGGTGTCTCAGCAAGCTTTTTGGTGTGAAAACGATCAGGGGTTTTCTGAAATTCGCTTTCATTTGCCTCCTCAGCAAATGGAATAGGTTCGCTGGGGTGGTACAATCTGCCACATACATATTGTCCCTCGCGCAGAGCTGCAAATAGCGCTCCATCCTTGCAGAAGAGTGCTCAGCACCCTGGCCTTCATACCCGTGCGGTAAGAACATCACCAGTCCGTTCTGCAGCTTCCATTTGTCTTCAGCGGCCGAGATGTATTGATCGATCATGATCTGTGCCCCATTGCTGAAATCTCCGAACTGGGCTTCCCAGATAGTGAGGGTATTCGGGCTGGCCATAGCATAGCCGTAATCAAATCCTACAACCCCGTATTCAGACAGCAAGGAATTGTAGATCTGGAACCGGCCCTGATTATCGGAAATATGATTGAGCAGCATTACCTCTTCTTCGCTCTCCTCCACTTTCATTACGGCATGGCGATGTGAAAACGTGCCCCGTTCCACATCCTGCCCGGACATCCTTACTCCATATCCTTCCTCCAGCAAGCTACCATAGGCAAGCAATTCACCCATGGCCCAATCGAGTTTGTCGGTTTCGAAAAACATTTTCCGGCGGTCATTTACCAGACGCTCCACCTTGCGCAGGAATTTTTTATCCTCTGGCAGTTTGGTTATGGCACGTGCGATCTTGGCCAGGTGTTCCTTATCAAAGGAGGTGTCTACCGTCTCCAGCATCTCCCATTCCCGCACTCTTTTAAAACCACTCCACTCATCTTCCATGAATGGGGTGATCACCGTTTTATCTTCCTTGCGGGAAACTTCCAGTTCTTCCTCCAGGCTGGCTTTGAATTCTTTTTCCAGTTTCCGGACGAAGGCCTCGTCAATTATCCCCTGGTCAATGAGCTTTTTCGCATAAATCTCCCGTGGGTTGGGGTGCTTGGCGATGATCTTATACAGTTTTGGCTGGGTAAACCTGGGTTCATCCCCTTCATTATGCCCGTATTTCCGATACCCTAGGAGGTCAAGAAAAACATCTCGCTTGAATCGCATGCGATATTCCAGGGCGAAAAGTGAGGCATGCACAACTGCTTCCACATCATCAGCATTTACGTGCAGAACCGGGCTCAGTGTTACCTTTCCAACATCAGTACAATAGGTAGACGACCTGCCATCCAGGTAGTTTGTGGTAAACCCGATCTGGTTATTCACCACTATATGGATGGTACCATTGGTTCTGTACCCATCCAGGTCTGCCATCTGTACTACTTCATAGGCAATCCCCTGACCTGCAATTGCAGCATCTCCGTGTACCACAATAGGTAGGACTTTCGAGAAGTCAGTAGGGTAATGCATGTCCTGCTTAGCCCGCGTAATGCCCTCCACAACAGCCCCAACTGTTTCCAGGTGGGAAGGGTTCGGAGCAATGTTCATATTGATCATTTCGCCATGGTCCGTATTCCTCACGGACGTCCATCCCAGGTGGTACTTAACATCTCCGTCAAATATTTCCTGCTCGTAGTCTTTCCCCTCAAATTCACTAAAAATATCTTTGGCAGACTTGCCAAAAATGTTGGTGAGGACATTCAGTCGGCCCCTGTGGGCCATTCCCATGACAAATTGCTTTACCCCGTGTACAGCAGCTTTTTCCACAATGGCATCTACGGCAGGGATAAGAGACTCGTTACCTTCCAGGGAGAAGCGCTTCTGACCTACATACTTCGTGTGAAGAAACGACTCAAAGGATACTGCCTGATTGAGTTTTTTTAGGATATGGATCTTTTCTTCCTTACTGAAGTTGGGCTGATTGCTGTTAATGTTCAGTTTATCCTGTATCCACTGTACCCTTTCCGGGTGACGGATATACATATACTCCACCCCAATAGCATCACAATAGATCATTTGCAGGTGGGAAATGATCTGGCGCAGGGTAGCCGCTCCGATATCGATGACCTCCCCGGCATTGAACACCGTATCCAGGTCCGCTTCACTCAGGCCAAAATTCTCTATAGCAAGGGTTGGCGCATATTTTCTACGCTCCCGAACCGGGTTGGTTTTTGTAAACAGATGTCCCCGGCTGCGATAGGCATCGATCAATCTAACTACCTGAAATTCCTTGTGCACTGCTTCCGGAACTTCAACATGTTCTCCATTGGCCAGTGCTACTGTTGCACCACCTTCGATACCGGCTTCATCCAGGGCGCTTTCCATCCCAAAATCAAAACCCTGAAAAAAAGCACGCCAACTGGGTTCTACACTATCAGGATTTGTCAGATACCTATCATACAGCTCGGCGAAAAAGGAAGTATGTGCAGTATTCAGAAAGGAATATTTATCCATGGCGTTTATTGCATTCGCAGTTTGGAAATTAAAATCAAAAATACAACAATTAAAAGTTAATACAGAGCCCCTTTCCTCACAAAATCTATAGCTTCAGGTCCTGTAATTCGCTTTTAACCAGACTTTCTGCCATTCCCTTCTCAGTACGAGAAATGCTAATTTTTCTGCTACTTCCACGGCATCGGTAAGTTCCAGATTTTTCAGAGAATTTTCAGGGACATCCACAATGTACATCAGGTTGAGATAATCCGAGAAGTCTTCCAGTAAAAGCACATAAAGTTTCTCCTTAAGCAGGGTATACAGCTTTTCCGGGACCATATCTGTTTCAAGCCCATGCGAGATATTTGCCCTGTTGAAATCCTTGATGAGTTGGGAAACGAGGGCTTTGTAAAGGACTTGGGCAGATGCCCCCTTCAAAAGCGAAAGGCTGTTCTCGAATTCCGGATATTTTCTTTCCATTTGCTATTGCACCTTTTTTGGAGTTGATTCGGAGAGAACTTATGGAACCATTTCAAGACCTGCTTCTGCGGGAAAGCAAGAGAGTGCCTTATGCGCTTCGGATCTTTTGTTCCCAGTCCCATGCTGACCGCATTGCATCATCCAGGGAAGACAAAGCTTTCCAACCCAGCACAGCATTCGCCCTGCTAGTGTCAGCATAGGCCTGTGTAATGTCCCCTTCCCTGCGGCCGACGATCTTGTAGTTCAGGGATTTTCCAGATACGCGCTCAAAACTTTCGATAACCTCGAGTACCGAACTTCCTTTTCCCGTGCCGATATTGAACACCTCGTAGTTGTTGCTGGTCTTTCCTTTCAGGATCCGTTGCAACGCCACTACGTGGGCCTTTGCCAGGTCAACCACGTGAATATAATCCCGTATGCAGGTACCATCCGGAGTTGGATAGTCGTTTCCAAAAACCGACAACTGTTCCCTTAAGCCTATCCCTGTCTGGGTAATAAAGGGAACCAGGTTTTGTGGGACCCCTATGGGAAGTTCCCCAATTTCAGCTGATGGGTGCGCCCCAATGGGGTTGAAATACCGAAGTGAAATCGCATTCAAATGAGGTGTAACCTTGCAGGT
>NZ_CEYNTP010000244.1:0-4087 GCF_982873095.1 Lentiprolixibacter sp.
TGGGAATGAAAAGCAGCAGCATCATTCCGAAGGTCGCCAGGTAACGTTTTAATATGTACCGATCCAGTATGCCCACGCCTACAAACGTTTATCCATGTTTTTTACCATTTTTGCCTTCCAGTCTGCAAAATCGCCCGCCAGGATACGGCGGCGTGCTTCCCTCACCAACCAAAGATAAAAACCGAGGTTGTGAATTGTGGCAATCTGCTTACCGAGGTATTCATTGGCAGCGAACAAATGCCTCAGGTAGGCTTTGGTATACTCCCTGTCCACAAAGGTAGTACCCTGGGGGTCTATGGGCGAAAAATCATCCTCCCACTTTTTGTTCTTAATGTTGATGGTGCCTTCAGCGGTAAATAACATGCCGTTGCGCGCATTACGCGTAGGCATTACACAGTCAAACATGTCCACCCCTAGTGCTATGTTTTCCAATATATTGATAGGAGTACCTACACCCATGAGGTAGCGGGGTTTATCTTCAGGCAGCACATCACAAACGATCTCGCTCATGGCGTACATCTCTTCTGCCGGTTCGCCGACAGACAGGCCTCCAATGGCATTGCCCGGAGCATCCACCCCGGCGATATACTCTGCCGATTGTTTCCGCAAATCCTTATAGACCGAACCCTGTACAATGGGAAAAAAGGCCTGCTGGTGCCCATAGGGTAAGGGGAGTTTCTTCAAATGGGTCATACAACGGTCCAGCCACCTGTGGGTAAGGTGCATGGAACGTTTCGCATAGTCATAGTCACAAGGGTAGGGAGTGCACTCATCGAAAGCCATAATAATATCTGCCCCGATCTCCCTCTGGATCTCCATTACATTTTCTGGTGTGAACATGTGGAGGGAACCATCGATATGCGATTTGAATTTTACCCCTTCTTCACGGATCTTCCTGCTGGCCGAAAGCGAGTAGACCTGGTAGCCACCGCTATCGGTAAGGATATTACGGTCCCACCCCATAAACTTATGTAAGCCCCCGGCAGCTTTGAGTATCCCCGTACCGGGCCTAAGGTACAGATGATAGGTGTTTCCCAAAATCACATCCGGATCTATTTCTTCCCGCAGTTCTTTCTGGTGTACCCCCTTGACGGAGGCCACAGTGCCCACGGGCATAAAGATTGGAGTGTGAATAGGCCCGTGGTCGGTGACAAGCGTCCCCGCCCGTGCCTTGCTTTTGGGATCGGTATGTGATAATGTAAATTTCAATTCCCGAATTCAGAGAGCAAAGATAGTCAACCTCAAGAAAGGACTCCCTTAAGGAATCAATAAAGTTTTGGGTCGGTTTTTGGTTGATAAATACTAATAACTCCTGTTGTAGAAGCCAACCTAAGGGCTTACTTTTGGCGACAATAAATATCAAAATTACATGCCGGAAACAGACCAATTGCAAGACCTCGTAACCCAAGTGCGCAGGGATATTGTAAGGATGGTTCACAAGGTTAATTCAGGACACCCCGGGGGCTCTTTGGGATGTGCTGAATTTTTTGTTGCCCTTTATCAGGAAATCCTGGATTTAAAACCTGGATTTGATATGGACGGGATTGGAGAAGATCTCTTTTTTCTTTCCAATGGCCATATCTCCCCCGTGTATTACAGTGTCCTGGCCCGCAGCGGGTACTTCCCCGTTGAAGAACTGAACACTTTCAGACTGATCAACTCGCGCCTGCAGGGGCATCCCACTACCCATGAAGGCTTGCCTGGTGTAAGGATTGCATCGGGTTCCCTCGGACAGGGGATGTCTGTGGCTGTTGGGGCCGCCCTTGCAAAAAAATTGAACAAGGAAAAGCACCTCGTCTACAGTTTGCACGGTGACGGGGAACTACAGGAAGGACAGAATTGGGAAGCCATGATGTTTGCCGCTGCAAAGAAGGTAGACAACCTGATCGCCACAGTAGACCGGAACGGACAACAGATAGATGGCCCAACCAGTGAAGTGATGCCCCTTGGAGATCTAAAACTGAAATTTGAAGCCTTTGGCTGGGAGGTTTTAGAGATTAAGGAGGGAAATTCCCTGCAAGCCATCATAGGTGGTATGAAGGAAGCCAAAAAACGCACAGGAAAGGGCAAACCTGTTTGTGTTCTTCTGGAAACCGTTATGGGCCACGGAGTAGACTTTATGATGCATACCCATGCCTGGCATGGAAAGGCCCCGAACGATGAGCAACTGGAAATTGCACTGCAGCAAAACCCGGAAACCATTGGCGATTACTAATTAAGGAATTCAGTTTTGATGAAAAAATATACAGATCAGGGGAAAAAGGATACACGCAGCGGTTTCGGAGCGGGTCTAACCTAATTAGGCCGTAACAACGACAAGGTGGTAGCCCTCTGTGCTGACCTTGTGGGTTCACTGAAAATGGACACCTTTATGAAGGAACATCCCGACCGTTTCTTTCAGGTAGGTATAGCGGAAGCCAATATGATGGGAATAGCGGCAGGTCTAACCATAGGCGGCTATATCCCATTTACGGGTACATTCGCCAATTTTTCAACCGGACGGGTATACGACCAGGTACGGCAGTCCATTGCCTATTCCCACAAAAACGTAAAAATATGCGCATCACATGCCGGCCTTACACTGGGCGAGGACGGGGCTACCCACCAGATCCTGGAAGACATCGGACTTATGAAGATGCTTCCCGGCATGACGGTCATCAATACCTGCGATTTCAATCAGACCAAAGCTGCTACGCTTGCGATTGCAGAACACCATGGCCCGGTGTACCTCAGGTTTGGCAGGCCTAAGGTTCCGAATTTTACCCCTGAAGAACAAACATTTGAAATTGGCAAAGCCCTAAGGCTGCAGGAAGGTACAGACGTTACCATCGCCGCTACCGGACATCTCGTCTGGGAGGCGCTGATTGCGGCCGAAAACCTCTACGATCAGGGTATCTCTGCAGAGGTGATTAATATACACACCATTAAACCCCTGGATGAGGCAGCGCTGCTACAGTCTGTAAAGAAAACAGGCTGTATTGTTTCAGCAGAAGAACACAATTTCCTCGGTGGCCTCGGGGAGAGCATTGCCAGAACATTAACTGCTCAACATCCTGTACCACAGGAATTTGTCGCCACCCAGGATACTTTTGGAGAAAGTGGTACCCCTGCTCAGTTAATGGAAAAATACGGACTGAACAATAAAGCCATTGAAGGTGCCGTTCTAAGGGTGTTAAAAAGAAAGGCGTAAATCAGGCACATTTGTTGTTGTCTTTTACCCATTAAAAAGAACATCTTATGAAAAAAACGCTTCTAGTGGCAGCCTTTGCCCTTTTGGGAACGGCTGCCTTTGCACAAAAAGGCCCCGGATTTGGTATCAAAGCCGGATTGAATTACAACGCAAACGGTGATTACATCGAAGCCGCGCAATCTGCGGCAGAAAATCCGGATCGGAATGTGGGCTACCATATTGGATTTTACGGAAAATTGGGAAACCAGATTTACCTAAGGCCGGAAGTCATCTTTACCAAGACCAAATCGGATTACAACGGGGATGATTTTGACATGAGCAAACTGGATATCCCTGTTCTGGTTGGCACCAAAGTAATTGGCCCCCTTCATGCCTTTGCAGGGCCTGCTTTCCAATATATCCTCAACACTAAATTTGATGGGATTACCATTGACGACGTGGAAAACGACTTCACGGTTGGATTGCATTTGGGTGTAGGTGTGAATCTGGGTAATATCGGAGTTGACCTCAGATACGAACGCGGTTTTAGTGAAAATGAAGCACGCTTTATCAACACCAACATTACCTCGGTTGACGACAGTCGCCTGGACACCCGTCCTGATCAACTGATACTGAGTTTGTCGATAAACCTGAACCGAAACAACAACTAATAAAAATCCCCTGCCAAAAAGTAGGGGATTTTTCTTTCTATTAAATGGCCGGTCCGTTCATCAGGAACTATCGCGGTCCAGGTAATCCGGGGTCCCATCTCCGTCAGAATCCGGGAAACTAATATTGCCCTGGGCATCAATAATGATTTCATCCCGGGTAGGTGTCCCGTCCTGATCGTCATCCGGATCTACATGGTTGGCCAGGGAAAGCGCCCCTGTTGCGCGTTCCTGTTCGGCGTCCGTATTA
>NZ_CEYNTP010000245.1:0-4063 GCF_982873095.1 Lentiprolixibacter sp.
TATTGAATGCTATGGAACAGCCGGAGACATGGGGGGGGACATCATTACCCATGAACAGTTTGGTAATTTTGAGCTTCAGCTCGAATGGAAAATAAGGGCCGGTGGAAATAGCGGGATTTTTTACCACGTCGTGGAATCCCCGAAGTACCATTCCCCGTATGAGACCGGACCTGAATATCAGCTATTGGATGATGTCGGCTTTCCGGAACCCCTTGAAGACTGGCAGCTGACCGGTGCGGACTATGCCATGTATGTGGCAGACCCGGATAAAACTTTGAAACCGGCAGGAGAGTGGAATTCCAGTAAGGTCATTTTCAATAAAGGCAAGGTAGAACACTGGTTAAACGGAGCAAAGATCGTGGCATTTGATAAATTCTCTGATGATTGGCAAAAGCGGAGGGATAGCGGTAAATGGGAAGAATATCCTGGCTATGGAAAGGCCAATTCCGGACATATCGGTTTGCAGGACCATGGTGCTGGAGTGTGGTTTCGCAACGTCAGGATCAGGAAGCTGGACTAAAACTTTCGGTCGGGGTGAAAACCACTGAGTTCCATCGATAGCTTTTGGTCCGATATAACTTCGGCTATCAATTTTCCCGTGGCAGGCCCAAGGCTCCATCCCATCATGGCGTGCCCTGTGGCAATCGCAAGATTACTGAATTTCGAGGAGCGGCCAATATAAGGAAGCCCGTCAGGGGAAACCGGTCGTAAACCGCATTGGGCCGCTTCTTGTTCCGCCTGGTTGATCGAAAGATCTGTGTAATACGCTTCTGCGGCCTGCGCTATGGCCCTAACCCGTTCCTTTCGAATCTTATGATTGATCCCGGACAACTCCATAGTGCCCGCAAAGCGGGTAAATCCTTTCATAGGGGTAACCGCAACCTTCGCTTCCATAAGAATGGCCGGTAAGGTAACCGGGGTAACCCGGTGCACATCGATCCTATACCCCTTGCCCGGCTGTACGGGTAAACTTAAATTCAGTTTTTTTGCCAGGAGTTGTGACCAGGAACCTGAGGCCAGAACTACCTCATCGGGGGTATACATTTTTCTGGAGGTATTTACCCTTAAGATCCTATCCCCCTTATATTCAAAATCACTGACTTCTTCTCCGGTATTGAAGATCACACCTTGTTCCTTCAGGTGGACCTTTAATTTTTTCATGATTTCGTGGGGGGAGGTGTGCGCATCGCATTCATAATGAACAGCCCCAAGGATGTCAGTACTCAGGTTGGGTTGGATCTTGTGCAATTCTTTGGCAGTCAGTTCTTTTACCTCCAGTCCCAGGGCAGAAGCCCTACGGGCCACTTCTTTTTCGTGAGCCCCTTCCTTTTGTGTCTTGTAAAGCATTAGTAATCCCCTTTTCTCCAGTTGGAAATCTCCCATTTCCCCTGAGTCGTGCCATGAGGTGTACAGCTCCTTGCTGAGCAGGTTGAGATCTTTAATTAAAGGGATGGCCTTTTCCACATGGGCTTTGGTAGAGGACCGGTGAAAGTACCACGCCCATTTTATAAAGTCCGGGTCCAGGCGGGGTTTCATATAAAACGGGCTGCTGCTGTTGAACATCCATTTTATTCCTTTGGCCATCATGCCGGGCGACGCCAGGGGGATGATATGGCTCGGTGTCAAATATCCTGCATTCACATAGGATGCCCCTCCTGAAAGATCCGATTTATCCAGGATGGTGACCTCATGACCAGCTTCAGACAGGTAATATGCGGAGCTCAATCCTACAATACCACCCCCAATGACTAGAATATTTTTCAATTAGAACAGCTTACTCGGGAACAAGATAAGAAAACCCCTAAATGAAATCACTTAGGGGTTTTTCAGTGCCCAGGATGGGAGTCGAACCCATACGCCCTAATGGACACATGGCCCTCAACCATGCCTGTCTACCAATTCCAGCACCTGGGCAGCTGGTTTAGCGGGACAAATATAGGGAAGTATTTTCAGATCATCAGCACCTGAAGCGCCTGATTTATGTCATGAAATATCCCGCCTGTGTCCTTTAGATTTGATATGAATTTTTCTACGGAGAATCCGGAGAAGACCCTGGGTGTAAAAAGGGTTACATTAGATCGTGATATTTTTAATAATTTAGTTGGAGACATGGAACGTTTCCCTGCCATATTGCTCGCTTTTCTGGTCCTCCTGCAAAGTACCTTCTGGGATATGCAGGATATTACCAGGATAGATACCTTGCTGGAACATGCACGGTATCACGCAGAGGACTACGGGGATGGTTTTTTTGTCTTCCTTTCCAAACACTACGGAGACTTGCAGCAGGATCATGAAAGGGAGCACCAGGAACATTCGGAGCATGAAGACCTGCCCTTTCACCATCAGTCCTTTGTTCCGGTTCTAGCTCACTTGGCGGGCCTATCTCAATCCCTGCTCCCCCTTAAATCCTGGTCTCTTGCAGATTCCAACGGTAATTATCACTATCTGGATAATTACGCTTCAATAGCCAAATTTGACATCTTTCAACCCCCCAGGCAGCTCTGATCCCCAAGATTGTTAACACCCACATCTGATGGGTGAAGTTCCACTGCCAATTCATGGAAGATGCTTACAAAAATAATTCAATTCAGTCTGCGCAATAAGCTGCTGGTTCTGCTTACCATTTCATTTGCTGCCTTATTTGGGGTTTACGCATTGACCCAGATCTCTATAGGTGCCGTCCCGGATATCACCAATAACCAGGTTCAGGTCATCACTACCTCCAGGAACCTCTCTACCCAGGACATGGAGCAATTCGTGACCTACCCCGTGGAGCTGGAAATGGCCAATTTACCGGGTGTACAGGAGATTCGTTCCATTTCCAAATTCGGGCTTTCTGTTGTGACCATAGTGTTTGAAGATGCCATGGGGACCTACCTTCCCCGGCAGCTGATCGCAGAGAAAATTAAGACGGCCAGTGAAAAAATTCCCGAAGGATTTGGCAACCCGGAGATGGGTCCGATCTCAACAGGTTTGGGGGAAATCTACCAGTATATCCTGGATACGCGCCCAGGATATGAAACACAGTATTCGGCCATGGACCTCAGGACCATACAGGACTGGATCGTAAAAAGACAATTATCCGGCATCCCGGGTGTAGTGGAAATCAATACCTGGGGAGGCCAGTTGAAACAGTACGAGATCGCCATTGACCCTGAGCAACTGCAGGCGCTTGAGGTCAGTATAACTGAGGTATTCGATGCCCTGGAAAAGAATAACAGCGTTGCAGGAGGCGGGTATATTGAAAAACTAAACCAGGCGTATTTCATCAGGGGAGAGGGCCTTATAACCTCCCTTTCTGATATCGAACAAACCGTTGTAGTAAATAAAAATGGCGTACCCATACTGATCAAAGACCTTGCGGAAGTGGGTCATGGCAGTGCCACTCGTTTTGGGGCCATAACCGGAAACGCCCAGGGGGAAAAGGTGTTGGGACAGGTAATGATGCTCAAGAATGCCAACTCCAAGGAAGTGATCGATGCGGTAAAGGAACGTGTAGCCCATATTTCCACAACGTTACCCGAAGGTGTTTATATCAATGATTTCCTGGAACGAAGCGAACTGATTGGAAAAACCACCACTACGGTAACCGAAAATCTGGTTCTGGGGTGCCTTATTGTTGTCTTCGTGGTGGTACTCTTACTGGGAAATTTCAGATCGGGTTTTGTAGTGGCCTCCATAATCCCGTTAAGCCTCTTGTTTGCGATCTCTCTGATGTATGCGTTCGGTGTGGACGCCAACCTTATGAGCCTTGGGGCCATAGATTTTGGGATCATCATCGATGGCGCCGTGATCATAGTGGAATTCACGGCCTTTCAGTTTGCTCGTATTGGCAAGGAGGAAGCCGCGTCTGTTTCCCGCCAGAAGCAGGACGATGTAACCCTTGCCGCCGCTTCAAAGATGATGAATTCGGCCATATTCGGACAGTTCATTATTCTTATAGTCTTTATCCCGGTGTTATCCCTTAGTGGGGTAGAGGGCAAGATGTTCCGCCCCATGGCACTGACCTTTAGTTTTGCCTTGCTGGGTGCAATGATCCTCTGCCTTACCTATGTACCTGTAG
>NZ_CEYNTP010000246.1:0-4060 GCF_982873095.1 Lentiprolixibacter sp.
TCTTTTGGGGATCGATTTCGGTTACGGCTTTGATGAAGACCTCCGACCGCAATCTGCAGGAACCGGGCCCAGTGGGTGGCAAACGCACTTTATCATTGGACAACAGTTTTAATTCCTGATTTCTACCCCGGAATTACTAAAGGATAAACCACTCATTTTAAAAGTTTTAGTAATTTTGGCACGATATTTTCTATGTTAAAAAAGCAAGCAGGAATGAAACAAAAAGTTCTTTTAGTATTGACCGCTACCTTGCTTACTTCTTTCGCTTTTTCACAAAGGGGCGTAAGGATTGGGTACGTAGACATGGAGTATATCCTGGAAAATGTTGAGGAATACCGGGAAGCCAGTGAACAACTGGGCAATCGGGTACAGCGTTGGAAAGTGGAAATCGAACAAAAGCAAAGCACCATTGAGCAAATGAAGAAGGATTTACAGGCAGAAAAGGTGTTGCTTACCGATGAACTCATTGCAGAGCGTGAAGAAGAAATCCAGATTCTGGAAAAAGAAATGATCGAATACCAGCAGGATCGCTTCGGGCCACAGGGAGATCTCGTATTGCAAAAACAACGCTTGATACAGCCCATTCAGGACCAGGTATTCAATGAAGTGCAAAAAATCGGAGCCAACAAAAAGTACGATTTTATTTTCGATAAATCTGCGGATGTCGTAATGTTGTACTCCGAAAAACGGCACGATATTAGCGAATTGGTGCTCAGGGAAATAGCCCGTACCAGAAAAATAAGTAAGCCTAAAAAGAAGCCGGCAAAAAGTAAGCTGGAAGAGTTTGAGGGCGGACCTACAAAAGAAGAGATCAGCGAAGCCCTGAAGGAGCGTCAGGATCGGGCCCAGCAAGCCCAGGAAGTGAGATCAAAGGCCGTTGAAGATCGCAGGGCCGAACAACTCCGGCTAAGGGAAGAGCGAAAAAAAGCCTATGAGGCACGACGTCAAAAATTACTGGCCGAAAGAGAAGCACGAAAAAAGGCAAAAGAAGAAGAGAGAAAAAAAGCTACGGAAAAGAAACCGGATTCCGTAAATCAAAATAACTAAGATAAATTAACACTCAAAAAGTAAAACGAAGATCATGAAACAATTGAAAAACATAGCAGTTGCCCTTGTACTGTTTGTTGCCGCTACCGGATTTGTAAATGCGCAGAGCAAGATCGCACATATAAATGTATCCGAACTCCTGGCAGAAATGCCTGAAATGAAAGCGGCACAGGCAGAGCTACAAAAACTTCAGGAAACCTACCGGGCCGATATTGAAAATTCCATGACAGAACTGAAGAATAAGTATACGCAGTATTCTAATGAAGCCAGCTCTATGTCTGCTGAAGAGAATGAAAAGCGGGCACTGGAATTACAGGGTTTTGAAAAGAACATTGGGGAGGCCCAACAGGCCGCTCAGCAGGAATTGGCTAAAAAACAAGCCGAATTGTTCGAGCCGATTTCCAAAAAAGCAAAAGAAGCAATCGAAAAAGTTGCTGCTGCACAGGGATACGATTATGTGATCGATGCTACCCAGGGAGGCGGGTTAATTGTGGCAAAAGGACCAGATTTGCTGCCAGCTGTTAAGCAGGAACTCGGTTTCTAAACATTTCCCCTCAGCTAAAAAATTAAAACCGTCCTTTAAGGGCGGTTTTTTTAATTTTACATATTGCTTTTTCAGGGCAATGGCAAAACAGCAATGGACAAAGATCCAATTGGCATATTCGATTCTGGCTTGGGTGGGTTATCTATTTGGAAGGAGGTCCACACCCTGCTCCCCAATGAAAACACCTACTACCTGGCAGACAGCAGGCATGCCCCCTATGGCGAGAAAGGCCGGGATGAAATCATCCACCTGAGCATCAAAAACACCGAATATCTTCTTGAACATAACTGCAAGTTAATTGTAGTGGCCTGCAATACCGCTACGACCAACGCTATTGCGCATTTGCGCGCCACCTATGAGGTGCCCTTTATAGGTATTGAGCCTGCCATTAAACCCGCAGCCCTGCATACCCGGACGGGTACGGTAGGAGTTTTGGCAACAAAAGGGACTTTGAGCAGTTCGTTATTTCATCATACCGCCCGTAACCACGCTGCCGGGATCACCATAATCGACCAGATCGGGGCCGGCCTGGTTCCGCTGATCGAGGCGGGAAAGGCACAGTCCGAAGAGGCGAGGACACTCCTCAGGAAATACATCAAGCCTATGCTGGAAGCCGGCGTGGACCAGATCGTCCTCGGATGTACCCACTATCCCTTTCTGATGCCGCTATTGAAAGATTTATTGCCAGATCACATTAATGTTTTGGACTGTAGTGCTGCCGTGGCCCGACAAACCAAAAGGGTTCTGGAGGAAAAGCAACTACTTAATCCTGGTACTGCTCCCGGAGTGCATCGGTTTTATACCAACAAGTCCCTTAGCATTCTGCAGGATATGCTGGCTTTGGTAGGGGCCGAAGGGGAGGCCGGTAAGGCAGACTTCTAAGCGTTTTCTCTTATTTCCTGGTATAGGTAAGATAGCTGAACGGATACTTATGCCGTTCATCTTTTGGATGTTGCACTTGCTGGACCAATTCCCATTCCGAGGGATCTATTTCCGGGAAATAGGTGTCTGCCTTGAAACGTGCATGGACCCGTGTGAGTTCTATCTGATGGGAATGGGGCAGGGCCTGGGTGTAAATCTCACCTCCCCCGATAATGAAAGCCTGTTCTTCATTTTCTACAAGCTTCAGGGCTTCCTCAAGTGTATGGACCACTGTACACTGGGGATGATCTACCTGGTAGTCCTTGTTACGGGTGATGATAATATGGAAACGGTTTGGCAGTGGTTTCGGAAAACTTTCAAATGTTTTACGACCCATGATGATCTTGTACCCCGTGGTTAGTTGTTTAAAACGTTTAAAATCGTCTGGCAAGTGCCAGAGGAGTTCGTTGTCCCTGCCAAGAGAATTGTCTTCTCCCGCTGCAGCTATCATCACCAGCTTGCCCTTCATTCTTTTTTTTTATTGATTGCAGACATCGGGAATTCGGTCTCGATTTCTTTCTGGATCTCCGCAATCCGTTCTTTCTGTTTCTGCACAAGGCGTTCGCGCTGGCTGCGTTCCCAATCCTGACCCATAAGCGGATTCAGGATAAAGACGTTCACAGTATGAACGATCAACAAAAAAAGCCAGACAACTATCCCCCAGAGGTACCAGTCGTACCCTTCCCCATATTTAAGGATCTTGTTTACAAAAACAAGGAACAGCCCCCCGATCAGGAACAGGACAAAATGCCGGTAAAGCCTTTTTTTCTGGATAATACGTTTCTGGGCATGTTCCAGGAGGTCATGTTGCTCCAGGGATATTTTTCGGTCCTGTTTGTTTTGGCTGATCACGCTTATTCCGGTCTTTTACTACAAAGATAAAGGGAGTGGTTTTCCAAGTGAAGATGGAAACTACCACTGTTACTGTGTGTAAAGCGCGAAGGATGACAACAGGGATATGATCTGGAACTTATTTTATAAGGAGTATTCAAATACAATGACTGTATTAACGGGGTGTTGGCCGTGATAAAAAGGCATGCTTAATTTTTGTGAGGTCCTAAAAACAGGGCCTGTTTTTTGTAAAAGTGAAGGAATAGTTCTCAAAATATTATCAAAATAATAAAACTGATATCCTTCATTGTCTTTGAAGGGATTAATGCTTTTTTTTGCCCAAAAAAATTAAAATAAAGAAACCATGGCAATTAGCAAACAGTATTTAAAGACAAAACCCGTATGCAAGGTTACTTTTACAGTACCTGCAAAAGAGGCGAAGAAAGTAGCCGTAGTAGGGGATTTTAATAATTGGAACCCAAAAGGGAGCATGTTGAAAAAGCTTAAGAACGGTAACTTCAAGGGCACTTTTGACCTTCCCAAGGAAAACACCTTTGAGTTTCGCTACCTGGTAGACGGAGCTTATGTAAACGACGAGGCTGCGGACCGTTACCAGTGGAACGATTTTGCCGGGGCCGAAAACGCCGTATTGGAGTTGTAAATCATCAAAGCTTAAAAAGAAACCGGGACATCTGCATGTTCCGGTTTTTTTATTGT
>NZ_CEYNTP010000247.1:0-4036 GCF_982873095.1 Lentiprolixibacter sp.
GTTATCTGCAGAAGGCCCTTCACCAAAAGATGGGGTGTACGCTTTTTGCAGCGGTGGCGATCAGAAGGCGAGAGGGCATAAAGGCTATGTAGGGGAAGATGGCTATCATCGTTTGAATATTCTCGAAGTACAGCGCCTGATCCGCTTTATGCCCAAGGTGGTCATTGCCGTGGTTCCGGGTTGGGCTGTCGGGGGCGGGCACAGCCTGCATGTGGTTTGTGACCTTAGCCTGGCAAGTAAGGAGCATGCTATTTTCAAGCAGACCGATGCCGATGTGACCAGTTTTGACGGGGGGTACGGATCGGCCTATCTGGCGAAACTGGTAGGGCAAAAAAAAGCCAGGGAGATCTTTTTCCTGGGGAGGAGCTATACCGCGCAGGCAGCTTATGAAATGGGAATGGTCAATGCCGTAATTCCCCATGAGGAGCTGGAAGAGACGGCCTACGAATGGGCTCAGGAAATCCTGGAAAAATCCCCGATATCCATTAAGATGCTGAAGTTTGCCATGAACCTTACAGATGATGGGATGGTGGGCCAACAGGTGTTTGCGGGCGAAGCTACCCGCCTGGCCTATATGACAGATGAAGCCGTTGAAGGCAGGAATGCGTTTCTGGAAAAACGCAAACCCAATTTTGGCAAGGATAAATGGATTCCCTAATCAGGAGGGAAGGAGGTGGGAAAACAAAAAGAGCCCTGTCTTTACGATCAGGACCCTTTTACGAGAACACTATATGAAAATGAAAAAATTAACTCCTTGATTAATTACACAGTAAACTTACTTCCTAATACCCGGCAAAGGAAATTATTGTTGTGAGGGTAGGGAATTCTGTGGTGAAGGGGTGGATTTGTGTTATTTGCTGTTTTGTAACCTAGGGAAAAGCAGCTACAACTTCCTTTAAAAAGTTATCCAGATCGAAATCTGGTGGCTCTGCCAACCCAGTCCTCACTATAACGAGGTCTTTGGAGGGGATGATGAATACATATTGTCCCTGGTAGCCATTTGCCGAGTAGAGGTCACGCGGTACTCCGGGATACTTGCCTTCCGCATTTAACCAGAAGTGCGCCCCGTAGGTGCCGTCAGAATGGGCTGTAGGTGTGGTAACGTACTTTACCCAGGAGGCATCAAAAAGCTGTTCCCCATTCCAGTTGCCCTCATGTAGGTAGAGCAGACCAAACTTAGCCCAATCGTGGGTACTGGCCCAGGTATATGAAGACCCTACAAAATTTCCACTAAGATCTGTTTCTATAAGCATGCTGGACATACCCATCTTATCGATCAACTCTTTATATGGGAAATTCAGATAGTCCTGGTGTTGTGAAAATTGTTGGCGCAGTATGCCTGATAGTAAATTTGAGGTCCCGGAGGAATAATTCCAGATTTCCGTTGGCTCACCCACAGCCTCTTTGCTTTCCTGCACCTTGGTCATGTCCTTTGAAAGGAACAACATACGCGTAACATCTGAGATTTCCGTGTAATCCTCATCCCATTCCAAACCACTCTGCATTCGCAGCAGGTGGTTCAGGGTAATATCCTTTCTGGGATCGTTTTGCCAGCTTTTTACTGGGGCTGGACGATCCAAATCAACCTTTCCCTGGTATTCCAGTATACCGAAAAGCGTCCCAAGGACACTTTTACTCATGGACCAGCCCAGTATCGGGGTATCCGGTCCAAAGCCATCCACATAGCGCTCGGCGACTATATGGTCCTTATACACTCCCAGCAGTGTCCTTGTTTTTTGCACTTCTTCATTTTCAAACGGAAGGTCCAGGGCCATTTCCAGTTGTTGGTAGTCTACTTCGGAAAAAAAACTGTCTCTGGGCGCTCCATTTCCATAGGGGAAGGGGAGGGGGCTGCTAAGGAATTCCCTCTCTGGGCGGGCGGTGTTGATGGCATCCCTGGCCCCATCGATTAGCAGGGCACATCCCAAACCTTCCCGGCAAATGGCCTTGCGCTTCATCAAACGTATTACTCTTGCAGCAACACTGTTTTCCGCTGTGTTGACCTCAGTACTTGCCAATTTTATAAGCGGCACATTGTTGTCATTCTCCACAACTGAGGCTTCGCTTCGGCCCGAAATAAACAAGGTAGAGGCCATGTTCTTGGCCGCATAGCCGGAAATAATGGTAAGCTTGGGGTACTGGAATACCGCTACAGCTACTAAGGCAGCTATTAGTATTACCAGAAGTCGTTTTCTTGATTTCATAAATATTCGCCCTGAATTATTTAGGACGCTAACGAAGATAAAGAAAGTTGTTTTTCTCAGCCCTTTGTTTGGGATAATTAATTAATACTAGAGCGTTGAGGAGTGTAAGGAGTGGAATGTGGACGAGTTATACCTTCTATATTGCCCCAAAGGATAGTTGCATCGAATAGGCCTAATAGGTAGCATAACTAAGAATTTTTAAGGGTATATTTGGATATCGGGAAACCAAATTAAAATGTCGGGAATTATTGATACGCGCCCCAATAGATTGGGGTTTAGATTGCGGTTAGGGATGATGAGCGCTATACTCATGGCGGTTAGTTTTTCTTGTATTGACAAAAAGTCGGATACCTTATTTAGGGAAGTAGCACCTAAAGAAAGCGGGATTCAGTTTGAAAATACCCTGACGGAAAGCTACGATCATAATATGCTGATGTTTTCCAATTTTTACACCGGAGGCGGGGTAGGTATACTCGATGTGGATAACAATGGCTTACCGGACCTCTTTCTCGGTGGAAATCAGGTAAGCAGCAAGCTCTATCTGAATCAGGGAGGGCTTAAGTTCAAAGACATAACGGACGAGGCAGGTGTAGCCACAGATCGCTGGATTACGGGGATTTCCGTGGTGGACATCAATGCCGATGGTTATGACGATATCTACCTTTCTGTGTCCGGTTTTGTGAGCGCTGGCAAAAATGAAAACCTGTTATTCATTAACAACCGGGACAATACCTTTTCGGAAAGGGCAGCAGCCTATGGGTTAGATGAAAAGGCCCAAACCACACATACCAGTTTTTTTGACTATGACCGGGACGGGGACCTGGACGCCTTTATGGCGATCAATCCCACGGATTTTACCCTGTTTTACATGAACCGGGTTAAAAAACCAGCGATTAATGGAGAAGCAAAAAGCACCGATAAACTCTATGAAAACCTTGGAAATGGTAAGTTTCAAGAGGTCTCAAAAGAAGCAGGGATCCTTTATGAAGGATATAGCTTAGGGCTAAATACTTCTGATGTTAATGGAGATGGCTGGGTAGACGTTTACGTGACCAATGATTTTATCACCAATGACATCCTCTACATCAATAAGGGCAATGGAACCTTTGAAAATGCTTTGAAATCTGCTTTTGAAGTCACCAGCTATGCCAGTATGGGAAACGATGTGGCTGATATCAACAATGACGGCCTGCTCGATATGTATACGCTGGATATGTTGCCCGAGGACAGTTTTCGTGAAAAGCTACTGGTCAATACTACCAACTACAATTTTTATCAGATGGTCCTGAAACTGGGGTACCACCCCCAGTTTACTAGGAACGTCCTGCAGCTCAATAATGGGGATGGGACCTATTCGGAAATCGGTCACCTTGCAGGGGTTTCGCGTACTGACTGGAGCTGGAGTCCTCTCTTTGCGGATTTTGATAACGACGGATTTAAAGATCTGCATGTTACCAATGGTTTCAGGCGCGAACTGGGCAATCTGGATTACATCAATTACAACGAATATTCCCCCTTTGTAAATCCGGGCTCCAGTATCAAAAAGCAAATTGATGAAATAAATACTACACCGGGTATACCCCTGACGAACTACGCCTTCAAAAACCAGGGAGACTTAAGTTTTACAAATACTACCAAAGCATGGGGATTTGATAAGCCTACCTACAGCAATGGCAGCGCTGTGGCTGACCTGGATAATGATGGCGACCTGGACATGGTGATCAATAATATAGATATGCCTGCCTTGCTTTATGAAAATTTGACCAATTCGGGGGAAGCCCATTACTTAAAGGTTAAACTGCTGTACCAGGGGTCCAATCCCGATGCTATTG
>NZ_CEYNTP010000248.1:0-4035 GCF_982873095.1 Lentiprolixibacter sp.
TTGAATGTCTTTTTGAACCACTTGTTCCTCATGAGCCCGGTATACTTTATGTTCCAGTTCGGGATGGGGATCTCCCTGAAGGCATCAAGATTCACCCGGTTTACATCCTGACCCGAATAGGCGGCAAAGAAAGCAGGAAGCAACACCTCCTGATTAGTCTTCCCGTAACGTGTGGGAAAGCCATCGGCGTCCAGGCCTTCGTCGGGTTGTGACCGATCAGAAAGCAGACGGTTTGCGATCACAATCCTGTTCTCCTTAAATGTTTCGAAGTTGTCTGAAGACACCTCATCGCTCTTGTTGAAAAACGTCCCGATCATCAGGGTGGAAATGCTGAAATTGCCAAAAGTATTGGGCGTCTGCTGGATATACTCCCCGTCCTCAACCTTGAAGTTTTCCTGCAGGCTGCTGGTCAGCTGCCTGTCGGCCGTAAGGTCTATGGTAAGGTCTGAAGTCAGCTGGGCTGTGGCCGTAACATTGAGCTGTGTGTTTTTACGCCTGATAAATTGCTGGTTGAATTCCGGGAAGGTGGTCAGCCAGCCATTTCGTGCAGCTTCAAAGCGCACATCGGCCTGACTTCCGAATACGAATCCCAGGGTAGGCCGGGTAGTTCCAATGAAACCAATGGATTGCGTATAGCCTGGCAATACCTGCCCGTTATTCTCACTGTAGTTGATGTTTAACCGTTTTACCATGGTGAGCACATCTACCAGGGCATTTCCAAGGCCACTACCCTTTCCTGATTTTTGCTCTTCAGCGCCGCTGGGCAGGTTGCCTCCCTTATCGCGCCGGACAGGTTTGGCAGCTCCTTTCGTATCTCGTTTCTTCAACCCGATCTGATCATAGAACCTGGGCATGCTCAATGCCGCAGTGATGGTGTGGGTCTGCGCGTTCTGTATGGTATTGATGTCTTCACCGGTAACTTCACGTATGGCATCCCCGCCTCTCTGCCAGTCGAAATTACTGGTGTAGGTATATTGCGCATTGATAAAATCCAGTATAGGAATTTTACTGAAAGGCAGTTCGTAGTTCACCTGCATCTGCTGTGCATGCCTGTTGGGTTCCCCTACGTCAAAGAAGCCATCCCAGATTTCAAGGGTTTCATCAATAGGGGAATCCGGGTTGCCCTCTTCGGTGAAATAGTTGCGAATGATATTGTTGTTCGAAGCGGTAAGGTTGACCCTCAGCGATTTGGTCAGGCTGTAATTTAAAGCGTACTGCCAGTTAAAAAGGTAGTTGCGTTGTTGTAACAAGGGCAATTCCAGGCGCTCCACCCCGGGTTCCAGCACATCCCGGAAACGCTGCTGGTTCAGTTGGCGGTCGATGTCTGAACGGACAGACAAGCTGGAGGGCAGCAAGTTAAAGTTCAGGTCTTTCAGCCATTGCCAGTATTTCCCCCGGAACAGCGAATCGTTCTTGGCAAACGGGGCCACCGGGGCTGGTTTAAAGTTATGGTTGTACACAAACCCTGCCCGTACGTTTTGGTCACGCAACTGGGCCACCTCAAAATCCCGATGTTCGGTCTCGTTATAGGAATAATTGAAGGTGAAATTTTCCACATCAAAGAAATTGGCCTCTGCCTCAGGGCCCCTGTTCTTGCGGACCCCAATAAAGTTGATGCTGGTGCGTTTGGTATAGTCCTCTGCCTGTTCCTGGATTTCATCTGCCTCAGCTTGTGTAGCTGCTGCCGCTATCCGATCGTCCAGCTTCAGGTCATCGTAAACCGGGTCGAATTCCGGGGTAATCAGTTGTTCTGAAATGCCATAGTTAAATGGGATCTGAAGGTTCCACTTTTTGGGGAACAGCTGACCCACCTCAACGTTGGTGACCACGTCATAACTAACTGCATCTTCACGCAGGCGTTCATTTGGCATCTGATCGATCGCTCCGAAACCTGAGGTACTTTTACTTCCCGTTGCTGAAACATTTGCAAAATCCGCCATGTTGGCATCGATGGCGGCTACAGCTGCCCATCCCCCTTTATTATCCAGTCCGGCAAGACGCAATTCATTAAACCAAACCTCTGCCCTGGCCGGCACATTGTCTATATTCTTTACCCCCACCATCATGCTCCGGATACTTCCCAGGGAAGGATTTCCCCGGATCCCTATCCGAACACGTCCAAGCGTCCTTGGGGCAAATTCGGCTACAGGAACCACTTCCCCATCGATAATTTCATAAAAATTGATATCGCTGAGGGTCTGATCGGCAATCCCCTGGGATTTAACCTTGTTCAGGTCGGCTATGGCGATATTGAGTTCGTTAACATCCGGCCAGATCTGATCGGCACTTGCAGAACCGAAGGGTGTAAACTGAAGGGGTACCTCGATCTGATAGAAATTCTCTGAAAAGTCCGTCCCTATCCTGAGGAAGCCCACCAGTGGCAAGTCATCATTCAGGTAGTCAGAATCCAGTATTTTCTCCGCATGAAGGAACATCTTGATCCGCTCGTACTGGCGCACATCAATGTTCACATTTTTGAAAACCCCCCTGGAATCTTCAGGTTCGAGGTTTTCCAGCAAGAAGGACAGTGACTGTTCATTTTGCCTGATGATCGTATTGTTGTTGTTCAGCTGTTCCCTTACAACTCCTGGGGGCAGCACATAGGGAATGGGTATTCTGGAATTATTCTCTTCTATATTGACCGTATTCACATCCACCAGGGTGCCGTCATCTGCAGGATCGTCACCATTGGTTTCCAGGGATTTGGTATAGTTCCGCCAATCCCCCCTTACCAGGTCCAGGGTGGCAAAACGGAGTACAACGTCATCTGAAAAGCCGGTCAGGTACATCCGCATAAAACTTATGGAACGGAAGTCAGAAATACCCCCCACCGCATCTGTAAAATCGCTAAGCGGGATCTTGTATTGGATCCACCTGCGGTTCAGCTGGGAACCATTGGGCAGGTTTGGGGTAGTACCCTCTTTGATATCGGTTACGTATCTATCGTTAATCGTCGTATTGGGGGCAATAGGGATACGGTATTCGTAGTAACTGTTGATGGTGTTCATGGTCAGATCCCTGTCCACATCTTCCACATCGGGCAGGGTGGTAGAGCCCCGATTGGTGTTGGTTACGGTTACCGGGGAATTGCCATCCGGGTTGTTAAAATCATAATACCGCTCCAGGATGCCCCCCTCGCGGTTAAGGTAGTACTGATAATTATCCAGGGCAGGGTCTTCTGGCGGACCTGTGTATCCCTGTGCAGCTTCTTCGGCGTCATCAAGCCCGTCAAACCCAATGTCCTGTAACCCCCTGTTGGTCTCATCCGCGTCAAAGGCGTAGACCAGCGACTGGGTCGCAGGCACTTTTCCCCATACGGTAGCTGTGGTGAGGTCATTGCTGTTCACCCCGGGCAGGCCGTTTTCGTATTGTTTTCTTCCATCTTCCAGGATATCCTCGGAAATGTTCCCCAGGTTTATGACCAGTTCCCCGGGGCCAGTGGCTATGCCATCTACATAGGGATCCAGTACCCAGAACTGAACGAATTCCACGTTTGATTGCTCAAAGTTGGTACTGCTCAGGGAGCGCATGATCCCGGCCCATTTCTGGTCCGGCGTAAGGGCGGCGAAATTGGTGTTGGCATTGTACGGTCCCCTTTGGTTAGGATAATACACCAGGTCCAGGGTATTCTGTACGGTGGTCTGCCCCTGTGCCACATCAATTTGCGGAAATACCTCATCAATAAATACACGGCGGGTGGCGTTCGTCGAAATATCGTTATCCGAAACGGTTGCAGGCCGCTGGTTGGTATAAAAAATAGGGTCGATGGTATACCAGGCCATTTTTGCCCGTTCGTAGCCGGTCTCAATATCCGCTTCTCCGTCTACTTTAAACTCTTCCGGTGTACTGGCAAGGGACCAGCCCAGGGAAGAACGTATGTCGATCAGGGCCTGGGCACCTTCAAAATCATCCAGGTAGGTGGTCGTCTCTCCACGGAAATCTGCATTTTTGGGGGAGTTGGGCCGCAAAAAGGCCACTTCGCCCCGAACTGACACGTTGGAAGGTACATCCGTATCGATATTGGGCAATTTGTTT
>NZ_CEYNTP010000249.1:0-4021 GCF_982873095.1 Lentiprolixibacter sp.
CTGCTCCACCTGTTCTGTGCCAAAGCCTTTGGTATCCAGCGTAAAGCTCCCACAGGCTTCACAGGAAGTATGGAGGGGGGTATGATGACCACAATAATGGCACCTTAGCTGGTTCTTGTGCCTGTGATAGGTAAGGCTTACATCACAATTGGGGCATTGCGGGGTATGTCCGCAGGTATTGCACTCCAGCACAGGTGCATAGCCCCTACGGTTCTGGAATAGTATCACCTGTTCTTTCATTTCCAGTGTTTCCGTGATCTCTTCTATCAAGCGGTCCGAAAAATGCCCCTGCATGCGTTTTCTCCTGATCTTGTCCTTCAGGTCTACCAGTTCTATCTCAGGCATCAGCACATTCCCATACCTCCGTGAAATATGCGCGTACCCGTATTTTCCTGTCTGTGCATTGTGATAGCTCTCGAGACTTGGGGTGGCAGACCCTAAAAGAATGTGGCTGTTGTGAAAGGTGCCTAAAACAACGGCAGCATCCCTTGCGTGATAGCGAGGTGCCGGATCAAACTGCTTATAGGAGGTTTCGTGCTCTTCATCGACGATGATCAGGCCTAGGTCCCGAAAGGGGAGGAAAAGGGCCGACCGTGCCCCTACGATCAGCTGTGCTTTGCTTTTTTGCTCGAGTACATTGTTCCAGACCTCAACCCGCTCCTGCGCATTATAGCGGGAGTGGTACACCGACAATTTTTCCCCAAAATATTTCTGCAACCTGGCAATCAATTGTGTGGTAAGGGCAATTTCAGGTAACAGGTACAATACTTGTCTGCCCTTTTTGAGTTCCTCCGCTACCAGGTTCACGTACAGCTCTGTTTTACCAGACGAGGTGACCCCATGCAACAAGGTTACCCGTTCTTTGCCGAAGTTTTCCCTAATCACCTTCAGGGCTTCCTCCTGAAAGGTATTGAGCTTCATAGGTGCTATGGGATCGTCCCCACTGTAAATAACCCGGTCCGTCCGCTTATGGATTTCCTTTAGAATACCCTTCTTGACCAGGGCCTTAACAATGGCAGGGGATGACTCGCTTTCACGTAATAGTTCCTTTGCCTTAACAGGGGTATCTGACCCGCCTTTTAACTGAAACAGTTTCAGCACTACTTGGTACTGTTTTGGTGCCCTGGATAAGGTATCCAGTAGCTCAGACAAGGCCATTTCCGATGCATACCGGGAATCCAGGTCCACATAGCGAACCATTTTTGGTTTGTACTGCTCGTCCAGCATTTCCTTTACCCGGACAACTCCTTTGCTTAATAGCGTGTTCACTATAGGCAGGATGCTCTTGCGCCCCGTAATATCCATGACGTCCTTGATGCGCAACATCTCCTGGTGTTGCAAGGCTTCGTATATCAGGAATTCATCATCAGTCAGGCCATGTTCCTCTACTACCACCTCTGGGTTGCGGAGGATAAGGGTTTCACTCTCCAACAGAAACGGACCTGGCAGGGCCGCCCGGAATACTTCCCCCAGCGTACACATGTAGTAAGCCGCCATCCATTCCCAGTGTCTGAGCTGAAGGGGTGATATGATAGGTGCCTCATCGAGGATCTGGTGCAGCGGCTTGGCTTCATAGACCTCTGGCGGCGTTTGGTGTATCCTGTAGACCAAAGCGGTGTACAGTTTATTCTTTCCGAACGGGACAGCTACTCGTACCCCGGGTTGCAGACGTTCTGCCTGCGCTGCGGTAAGGGAATACGTGAAGAACCGTTCCAGGGGAATGGGCAGGACCACGTCCATATAATGTTCTGTAGCCATAACCCTATGGTTTACAAGTATAAGACTTTCGAGCCTTCATCCTCAGAACACAATCGATTTTACGGATGGCCAAGCTGATCATTTATCGCGTAATTTTTTGTGCAGGAAATTCAAGGTGGCATTGAGTTCAAATCCCAGCAGCAGAATGATGGAATTCAACCAGATATACACCATCAGGATCAGCAGCCCCCCAAGGGCACCGTACAATTCATTGTATCGGGCAATTTTTTCCACATACATCCCGAACAGATAGGAGGTTAATAAAAACAGCAAGGTGGTCATGAGAGCGCCATAGGAAAAGAATTTGGCTTGTTTTCCCTCAGTTGTTCCAAAATAATACAGAGTTGCCGTCGTCAGGTAAGACAGGATGGTAAAAAAGACAAACTTCCCCACCCGGGCCCCCAGGATATGGTTTTCCGTAAGATCATATCCCCGTGTTTTGGCCGCCCAGACACTCAGGTATTCCAGAATATAGAGGTCCACGTAAACATAGGCCACTGCCCCCGCGATCAGGAGGATAGATAAGATCAATCCTACCATGAGGGCATAGGCATAGGACTTAAAAAAATTCCGGGTAAGCTCAATGTGGTAGCTGGTTTCAAACCCACCAAAAATGGCATTGACCCCATTGGCCATCAGGAAGATAGACAGGACAAAGGTGGAAGACAGTAACCCGCCTCTTTTCTGTCCTTTGATCTGCTGGTAGATCTCCCCGAAATAATCACTGGTGGCATCAGGCAAAAAGGATTCCAGGAACAGCAGGAATTGTGCATCAAAATTTTCATTTCCTATGCTCACATAGGGGATGACAAAAGGAACTAACGTGATCAGGAACAAAAGCAAGGGAAAAAGGGCAAGAAATATGCTGAACGCGATGGAACTGGCCCGGGCCGACAGCGTTCCCTGAATGATTCCTATGATATACATCTCCATAATGTCATACAGGGACAGGCCTTCCAGGGCTGAAAAGCGAACCGACTTCAATAGACGGACCAGCCCATTGATAATGGGGATTTTGCTCAGGCGTCGTTCAATTTCCAATGACATTTAAACTGCTTTTAAGCTAAGGTCCTTGTTATACACCGAATGTGTCAGGGCTCCTGAAGATATATAATCTACCCCACAGGCTGCATACTGGGCAATGGTGTTTTCATTTATACCCCCTGAGGATTCTGTATGGCACTTCCCATCTATCAGTTTTACCGCTTTCCGGGTGTCCTCGTAAGAGAAATTATCCAGCAAAATGCGGTCTACCCCACCCTCGGTAAGGATTTGTCCTACTTCATCAAGGTCGCGTGCCTCTACGATGATCCTTAGGTCTTTATTTTTATCCTTCAGATATTGTTTTGTTTTTTGAATGGCTGCTGAAATGCCCCCGGCAAAGTCAATGTGGTTATCCTTGAGCATGATCATGTCATATAGGGCAAAGCGGTGATTTTCCCCTCCGCCAATCTTTACCGCCCACTTTTCAAGGGCGCGGATTCCTGGTGTGGTTTTACGTGTATCCAGGATGCGGGTTCCCGTTCCTTCGAGCAGGTCCGCAAAATACCTCGTTTTTGTGGCAATGGCACTCATTCGCTGCATGGCGTTGAGCACCAATCGTTCAGCCATAAGAATACTCCGTGATGACCCTTCGATATAAAAGGCAATGTCCCCGTAATTTACCTTGCTCCCATCTGTAATACGCACGTCCATTACAAGGTCCGGATCAACATAGGCAAATACCTGACGGGCAAATTCAACGCCGGCAAGAATACCGGTATCCTTAACCAGCAATTTAGCTTTCCCTCTGGCAGTATCAGGAATGCAGGCCAGGGAACTGTGGTCCCCGTCACCCACATCTTCCCGGATGGCATTTTTAATGATCAGATCGATCTCTTCCTGAAATTGTTCTTTGGATATCATGCGATAGGAATATACCGCTAAATTACTAATCCTGACGCATTGAAATATCTCAAAATTCGGGAATATTTTACCTTTGGGACATGAAGATCAAACTTCTCGTAGTTGGCAAAACCCAGAATAAGGAGCTCATCAGCCTGATTGATGACTACACCCGCCGGGTAAACCGCTATCTGCCCTTTGAAATTGAAGTACTACCGGATATCAAGAAACACAAAAACCTGACCGAATCCCTGATAAGGCAAAAGGAAGGAGCGGCTATCCTCGATCGTATCCGGGAAGGCGACAAGGTATTTGTGTTGGATGAAAATGGTAAGCAGTACAGCTCAGTATCATTTGCTGGTTTCCTGCAGGAGCAGAT
>NZ_CEYNTP010000250.1:0-3999 GCF_982873095.1 Lentiprolixibacter sp.
AGCTTGTCCAGGGCTACGGTAAAGTTCACCAGATGGTTGCCTGCACCAATAACCTCTGCGATTCCACTCAGAATTTTGCGATTGTTCAATTTAACGACAACCCCGTTCATGCCCAGATCGGTAAATACGGCATCATATAATTGAATAAACTCAACCTCCTGCCACAGGGATTTAGGTCCTACCACATCTGCATCGCACTGATAAAACTCACGGAAGCGGCCTTTTTGGGGTCGGTCGGCACGCCATACCGGTTGGATCTGATAGCGCTTAAAAGGAAAGTCAATATCGTTCTGGTGCATCACCACATAGCGGGCAAAAGGTACTGTCAGGTCATACCGCAGCGCCTTATCTGTTATTTTAGGGGTAAGGGATTTTGAATCCTTGGAGCTGTAGGTAACATCATCAACCTTGCTGATAAAGTCCCCGGAGTTAAGGATCTTAAAAATCAAACGGTCCCCCTCATCCCCATACTTGCCCATCAGGGTGTCATAGTTTTCCATCGCTGGGGTTTCTATGGGAAGAAAGCCAAAGGCAGTAAAATGTTTCTTTACCGTGTCAATGATGTACTGTCGCCGGACTACCTCGGCAGGGGTAAAGTCACGTGTTCCTTTGGGAAGGGATGGTTTCTGTGGCATGCGTTGTGAATCTGTTACAAAGATAAAAGAATAGGGCTACTCCATTTACTTTTGCTCATTCGGTATCCAGGATCTGTTCAAACCAGCGGTACAATTCGCCTTTGGTGATTACTGCCCCTTGCTGGATAAGGTCAAATTTATCGCGATTCCTATCCTGAGAATATACTTTAGAGGCCGTCAGGTACTCTACATAATCAGACTGCCAGTGCTTCTTGAACCAGGCAAAACCGGGTTTGGTCGTCAGATCGATATCCGGGTTATGCACTTTCACGGAGATCAGTTTCATCTCCTTTTCAGTAAGGTAGAACAAGTGCAGGTGCTGGCTGGAAACATTTTCCAAATAGGTCACATTGCTCAGCACGCCTTCCCAGATCAAATCACTGAATACATCCAACTCTTCTTCAGCTACTTCGGGCTTTTCCACCTTAAGCGCCTCCCACTCCTCTGCGGTAATAGACTGGGTAGCCAGGAAATTAATAAACTCCTGCTGAAGTTCCTCCAGTTGTTCCTGTGTTAACCGTGAGTATTTCATCTGATTGGATTAAATAGTTTATTATATAGCCTAATAAAAAAAGAGCCATGCAGGCATGGCTCTTTTTATATATTGGTAAAGAATCTTAATTCTTTTCGCCAACTACCTCAAAGGGGAAATCAACGATAACCTCTCGGTGCAATCTGATTTGCGCCTCGTAGGGTCCTGTTCTTTTAATAGTACCTCCTTTGATGCTGATGAACTTCCGGTCAATTTCATGGCCTGCCTGCTCAAGAGCAGCAGCAAGGTCAATGTTGGTTACTGAACCAAAAAGCTTATCGCCAGCCCCAGCCTTGGCAGGGATCTTGATTTCGAGCTCTTTGAGGGCAGTAGCTGTATTATTAGCACCTTCTACCAGTTCTTTTTCCTTATGTGCTTTTTGTCTCAGGTTTTCAGCCAACACTTTTTTAGCCGATGGCGTCGCCAGAACAGCAAGTCCTTTTGGGATCAGGTAGTTTCGTCCGTAACCACTCTTGACTTTTACCAGGTCATCCTTGAATCCCAGGTTTTGTACGTCTTCTTTTAATATCAGTTCCATGATCCTTTTCTTTTACTTTAACAGGTCTCCTACATAGGGCATCAAAGCCAGGTGACGCGCCCTTTTTACTGCCTGGGCTACTTTGCGCTGATACTTCAGGGAAGTACCTGTAAGCCTCCTGGGGAGCAATTTCCCTTGCTCGTTAACCAGTTTCATGAGGAAATCCGGGTCTTTGTAATCGATATACTTGATACCAGACTTTTTAAACCTGCAGTATTTCTTTTGCTTGCTAGTTTCAATGTTAAGAGGGGTCAGATACCTGATCTCCCCATCTTTTTTACCTTTTGCTTGTTGTTGTAATGTCGCCATCCTACTTACGCTTTAATATTTAACTTCTCTCTGCGCTTTACCGCCCATGCAATTGCATGCTTGTCCAGCTTTACGGTCAGGAAACGCATTACGCGTTCGTCTCTCCTGAATTCCTGCTCAAAAGGCCCTATGGCCTCTCCTGGAGCGGTAAACTCAAACAAATGGTAAAAACCACTCTTTTTGTTCTGAATGGGGTACGCTAGCTTTTTCAGCCCCCAATTTTCCTTGGCCACCATCTTGGCGCCTTGCTTTTTCAAGAAATCCTGAAATTTCTTTACTGTTTCCTCTATCTGCGTATCGGATAGAACGGGATTTAAAATGAAAACAGTTTCGTAATGATTCATAATGAGTTATAGATTTTTAGGAGCGCAAAAGTAATAAAAAATGGGAGCAAGCACAAGAAAACAAAAAAATCTTCGTTTATGCATATAAATCTTGAAATCTGAACTTAACCCAAAACGCAAAAATGTATGGTCATCGCCATTTACACAATATTATAAACATTGTTTACAACTTTTGTTGCTGAAACAGCTGTTTTTTCAGTAATTTGTCGATGATTTAACCCCACAAATCAACCATTTATGAAACTTAGAAGTATCGTTGTCGACGACTCCTCTATGCAACGTATGGCAGTTGCAAAACTTGTAAACAATCATCCCAACTTAACACTTGTAGCCGATTACAGCAATGCTATAGAGGCTAAAAACGGGATAAAGAACAATGAAATTGACCTGATTTTCCTGGATGTTGAGATGCCCATTATCAGTGGCTTTGACCTCTTGGAATCATTAGAAAACCGGCCACAGGTGATCCTGATCACCGGTAAGCCGGATTACGCTTTGAAAGCATTTGACTATGACGTAACAGATTACCTGCACAAACCAATTACTATGGCGCGTTTTGATGCCTCAGTAAAGCGTGCGGTGACCAAGTACGAACAAATGCACCAGGTAAATGAAGATGAAGAGCACATTTTCGTCAAAAGTAACCTGAAAAAGCGCAAAGTAATCCTTAACGATATCAAGTGGATTGAAGCCCTTGGTGACTACATCAAACTGGTTACTGATGAGGCCAATATTGTGATCCTCTCCACCATGAAGGCTTTTGAAAAGCAGCTTCCGGCCGACAAATTCCTGAGGATCCACAAATCCTACATTGTCAACTTGGAGAAAATTGAAAAGTTCAACAGTAAGAATGTAGAAGTAAGCGGGCGTTCCATCCCGTTGAGCAGGAACAAGAAAACGGAACTGGCAGAAGCATTAAGCAACTTCTAGTTAGAAGAAGTCCACATTGAAAATTATACGTACCCCACGGTACGGAGCAATGGCATTAAAGGATTGTTCAATCCTTTTAATGCCTTTTTTTGTTTTGGAAAGCGGGTAATCCCTTGGGATTTTCACCAGGATGTTCTTGAGGTACTGGTTGCGTATCCGGGCAATAGGAGGAAATTCAGGGCCCAGAATGGGAAACTGAAAAGCTGTACGCAATGCCTGCCCAAGCCAGGCGGAGGCCTCATTGACCTTATTAAAGTCCTTGTGCTTCAGGGTAATCCGGATAACCCTGTGCGATGGCGGATACTGAAATTGTTCCCGCTCATATAACTGTTCCCTGTACATTCCCTCGTAGTCTCCTGTGGAAACCTGCTTTAGGATCTGGTGATAGGGATTGTAGGTCTGTACAATAACCTTTCCTCTTTTTTCAGTTCGCCCCGCACGCCCGGCTACCTGGGTCAACAATTGAAAACTGCGTTCATGAGCCCTGAAATCCGGAAAATTGAGCAAGGCATCCGCATTCATGATCCCCACCAGATTGACATGCCGGAAATCCAGCCCTTTGGTCACCATTTGAGTGCCAACAAGGATATCTATCTCCCGGGACTCAAAGGATGAGATAATATTCTGGTAAGCATGCTTGCCCCGTGTCGTATCCAGATCCATTCTTCCTACTACAACCTTCGGAAAAAACTCTTTAAGTTCCTGCTCCAC
>NZ_CEYNTP010000251.1:0-3963 GCF_982873095.1 Lentiprolixibacter sp.
TTAGCAATTAAGTAATAACCAGATGACACTCCAACGATATCCGACCGATTTTTAGCTCGTATTGGTAATTCTTTAAAGTCGCGCTTTGCAGGCTTCGTTTCAGGCCGTTTCACCGGGGCTGATTCTGCCAAAGCGGTAGGGATCTTACGCCTGGTCGCCCTGTGGGCAGGTTCCTCTGCCCCTTCCCTGATCTCTTTGCGGATCATACGGACCAGCGTCTCAAATTTCTTTTCAAACTGTTGATTTCGTGCTCTTTCAATAGAATCCTGTCTCAGGATCAACTCGTCCAGGATAAGCCGGTTCTCCATAGCCAGGGCATTGGATTCCACCATAGTGCTTACAACGGTATTAGCATCCTTTTCAGCTTTCAGTTCCAGGATCTGCTCTTCGTAATTCCGAACGATCTCATCGATCTGACGGTCCTTACTGGCATTGGCATAGTTTTCCGGATTGGCATCTTCATCCTTAAAGGTATAGGCAAGGGACAATTCATGGTTCCAGCCCAGGTTACCTCCTGCATCGGTAACATCCTTTTCCATCAGGTACCCGATAGACAGCCTCCTGTTCAGGTTGAACCCAAGCCCCATAGATACGCCATAGGTTTCGTCATAGGTTGTCTGAAACCAGCCGTAATTGGGCAGGTCGAGCAAGAGGGAACCGATATAGGTAAAACGGTCTTCTGTGTTCTTGCCTACTTGCAGCAACGGCATAAGGCGTCCGTTCTCAAATATTCCGGAGCGGGCAGAAAGGGGATGCGTGTATTGCAAAGCCGCCCTTAGGTTGTTTACATCAAGTCCGGTAACCAGGTTGTTGGTGGTTTGGTTGTAACGGATCAGGTCTGTTGCATAAAGGGCCACATCAAACCTTCCCATAGATAGGGCCATACCGGGTTCTATAACAATTTTGCTTTGCTTTGCTGTTTCCTCCAGGGTAGGATCGTTCTCCGGGGTCACAATCTTGCTGCGGTCTATCCCCTGGCTAACATAGGTGATATTGGTACCGAAGGTGAGTTTCGTATTATCGCCCAGTCGAACTGCACGGGCGTAGTTGGCATTAAATCCAAATTCCTGCATTACCCCTTCCCACTGACCGTAAAGGCCAATACCGAGGGCGGTATTTTCGTTTAGCTTGTTACTAAATCCCAGATAGTAGTTCTGGATATTGTCCTCATAGGAGGCATACTGATTCCTGTGCAGGATATTCAGATAAGATTTGTTCTCCCGAACCAAAGAAAATGTCGGGTTAATCAGAAACCTGTTGAAGAACAACTGGTTGTGAAACGGGCTCTTTACGCTGCTAAAGTTGCCCGGATTTTCCGTTTCCTGGGCGCTGGCCGTGTTGACGCTAAAAATTAAGGCCAGTAGCAGGAGTGGGAATACGTACTGTAGGTTACTATTAAAAGCTTTCATTGGGTTGTAATTTTTATCGGGTTGCCGGGGAGTGTTTTCCTTTTGTTACAGGAAAACACTCCTTCCTGCTTCCTGATAATCGCTGGGTTTTTATATCCCGAAGCCATCTTCGGGTAGGGAACTTATAATTCCAGGGTATTAGTCCTCGTATTCAAAAACCGTGTTCGAATATCCCGAGTTGGGGTCGATAGGCAAAAGCTCTATGAATTGGTTTTGGTTTTCTGCAAGGGCTTTTTTGCTCTTGTCCCCGTAGGTGAATACCAATTCCTGTACATCGCTTGGGTTGGCGCCCCGGTTAGAGACCACATAGGCCAGGCCCTGGTCTGCTTTTACCTTGAGGGCATAGTCATCCTGCCGACTGTTAAACGGCGCCCCGATATTCATGGCAAGGCCCACATTGTTAGACACCACCTGCACCGCGTAGAGATCCAGTCCGCCATATCCTTCCCGGCCATCAGAGGCAAAGAAGAGCAGGTTATCTCCCACTACACTGGGATAGAGGTCGTTTTTCCTCGTATTTACTTTTTCTCCCAGGTTTTTGGCAATGCCCAGGCTGCCATCCCGTTGGATGTCCGAAACATAGATATCGTATTTCCCATAGGTGCCCGGCATGTCTGAGGCAAAGAAAAGGCGTTTCCCGTCCTGGGACACGGCAGGGTGCATTGCAGAGGCATATTTTGGGCATACGGCCACTTCCTGTACATTGGTCCATTGGTTGCCAATGCGTTCTGCCTTGAAGATCTTGGTCAGGGGTTGCTTCTTGGAGAATACACCATACAGGGGTTTTACATAAACCACTTTGGTGAAATAGGCCGTCCTTCCGTCTGCAGACAAAGCTACGGGTGGTGCATAGGAACGCTGGTCAGAACGCTGACCTGAGCTCACCACATTTTGTGACTCAAAGAAACTCAAATCCGCCATGGAAGCATTGTTCCTGCCAAAGTCAGGTGCACGGTAATTTTCCGCCAGCCTGCGGGTAAGTTCGTCTTCCAGAGGGCTCCTGTCGATCTGGTAATCCTCCTTGATTCGGGAGAACCAATCGCGCTCAGCAATCTGCTGTCCGCCTTTGACGATTCCAGCCTGTTGACGTGCATAGAGGTACCGTTCATGGTAGCTTTGTGAAACATTATCTACTCCGCTGAGGTCGATAAGTTTCTGGTACCAGAAGGCCGCAGTTTCATAGTTTTCTGTCAGGAAATTCACATTTCCAAGGTCTTCAAAGATTTCCCGGTCTGTATACCCAAGCCGGATAAGCTTCTGGTAATCTTTGATCCGTTTCTCGGCTTCCTTCTGCACAGCGAAAGAGGTCTGAGTACCCCGCTGTGCTGTGACGGTAAGACACGCCAGCAACATGAGGGAAGCCATCACTTTTCTGTAGGTTATTACGCTGATCATAATACAAGATGTTGGGGGTTTGTCTGGCCAAATTTCGAAAGAGTGCTGAAGTTGTTATTATGAATTTTTCATAGGTTTTGGTGTTTTTTGGGTGTTTTTTTGTTAAAATTTGAGGAAAACCCTATGAATTTTTATCAGTTTCGGGGAAAAGCTGATTTTTCACGATCAACGGAATCAAATGAAAAGGAAAGGGAAGAAATAAGAAAAATCGTTGCCCGCTGACCCGAAAAATAGGTCAGTTTATCGGAGCTTTTTTGGATAAATTAAAAGGTAAGCGTGTTTTTGGACCTTAAAATGGCGGTTTTTGGTCTTAAAAAAGCGGGTCAGGTGAAAAACCACAGTTTGATCGCCATAAGGACAACCATAATAACCAGGAAAGTCTTGATAAATCCATCTCCCTTTACCACTGAGATCCGACTGGACAACCAGGCCCCTGCCCCGTTCCCTATGGCCAGTACCAGGCCCACTTTCCATATGATCTTGTCATTGTACAGGAAGACGGCTAAGGCAGAAAGGGTGTAGATAAATACCACAGCCACCTTAGTGGCGTTGGCCCTTACCAGGGTCATACGGTTCACATGGTTGAGGAAGAGCAGGATAACAAACCCGATCCCGGCATTGATAAAACCCCCATAGATCCCGAAAAAGAAAAAGGCAATCATCCCTATCCATTTGTATTTTCCGGTCACGCGTTCCTGGAGGTCGGCTACGCTAACTTTAGGTTTGAACACAATGAGGAGGACCACGGCAATCATGATGATGGCCAGGATGCGGTTAAAGGTTTCCCCTCTTATATCCACGGCAATGTAGGCCCCAATAATGGCCCCCAGTAAAGCGGAGATGCCCAGGTAGAGGTTATAGGGATAGGTGGAAACGCCCTTACTTTTAAAACCTGCCACCCCAATGGCCGTCTGTATCACAATGGCCACCCGGTTGGTCCCGTTGGCTACGCTGGGTGGTAATCCCAGGAAGATGAGCACCGGCAGGGAAATCAGCGATGCCCCTCCCGCGATGGTATTGATAAAGCCCACTACGAACCCAACTCCTACCAACAACAGGTAATGATACCATTCTTCCATGGGCTAAAAATAAGGGGTTGTTTCGGAATATTACACTTTCAATAAAAACAATTTAGAGGGCAAAGCTTGTCCTTTACGTA
>NZ_CEYNTP010000252.1:0-3949 GCF_982873095.1 Lentiprolixibacter sp.
TTGAAAATCCGTTGTCCACGGTTGCAATGTCCCGGACTTCATCCGTGAGCACACCCCCACTTCCTATAAGCGAAGGGTCAAAATCGTTGGCACCGTTACGCGGCAATTCCGGATTCGTCGTAGAAACATTAAAGAACCCTGCCGGTTCCCCGTTGGCGATCCCTATCCGTGTCTTTTCCTTCAGGGGTTCCCCCAAATCCTGTATGGCAACTAGGTTACGCACATTCAGGGTTTGCTGGCTCCTGTTGGTCACCCAGACTTCCAGTCGGGTTATCTGCACCTGACTGCGAATAAAGGGATAGGATTCCAGGGCGGTATCATACTGGTCGCGGAAAAACTGGGAGAGGAAGAAATGGCGGTCCTCATCATAGTCCAGGGCAGTAAGTTCAAACTCATTCAAGGTACCGCCTCCCTGTGCTACCACGGTGTTGTTCTGGGAACGTTGTTCCGAAAAGACCGCAGTTACTGTGGTCTTACCAAACTGCAGTTGTGTCTTCACCCCGAAAAGGCTCTGGGCACCAGTAATAAGCGAACTGTTCAGGGGCAGGTTTACATTTCCTATTTCAATTTTCCGGATGATATCGTCTTCGGTTGGGGTATAATCCAGTTTCACCAGGTTTTGAAAATCAAAGGTGGCCTCCGTATCATAGTTGGCAGTTACCTGCAGCCGCTCCCCAATCTTCCCAAGCATACTCAGACTGATCCGCTGGTCGAAATCAAATGAGAGGTTGGTACGGTTCCTGGGAGAAAGTGCCGGGTTGTCATTCTTTTGCCAGATCACGCCAAGGTCCATGGCCACAGATCCCTGAGGAATAACTTCAATGGTATTTCCACCGAAAACGGATTCGAAGAAATTGTTATTGACATAAAAATTGGGCAGGAGGTTTTTACGCGCTTCCTCGCTCCCCGCCTTCTTTCCGGAATAGGCATCTATCTTTTCCTTAAAGTAGGATTTCATGCCTTCCTTCCTAACCATTTCAAGGTATTGTTCCGGGGTAAGGATTATGGGGTAACCAATATCAAAATCCCCAACACTTTCCGTGTAAATGTATCGGTCGAGCTTGGGGTCATAGGTGTATTTGGAAACAATGCTTTCGGGATTTTTCAATACGATCCTTCCCAGGGCTACCCCGGTCTGTACCGTATCCCGGTCCTGTTCTTCCTGGGAAAAGGCCAGGTCAGTGGCACCCAGAAACAAAACCAATAGGAAGGCAACCTTAAATGAATAGGATTTAAGAATTGAAAATGCCCCTTTTTTCAAACTAGTTACAAATTTTTCAGCGCCCGTTTTATAATGTCCTCTGCGCTAAGAGAAGGAACTTGAGATAAGACCTGATCCACAGCCTTCTCCGACTGTTTTCTGGCAAAGCCAAGAACCTCTAAAGCTGATAACGCTTCTTCTCTATTTGTATTGTTTGAATCTGTGGAAACTTCTTCGAGATTATATATTTTGAGAATTTTGTCTTTCAGGTCAAGAATTACACGCTGTGCTGTCTTCGCTCCTATCCCCTTGATGGCCTGTATAGAAGGGGCATCTCCGGAGGCAATCGCATCCCTTACCTGTTCAGGGCTCATAGACGATAACATGGTGCGGGCCGTGCTCGCCCCGATCCCGGAAACCGATATCAGCAATCGGAAGATTTCGCGCTCTGTCCTATCCGCAAATCCAAAAAGGGTATGTGCATCTTCCTTGATTTGCAAATGGGTATAAATGCGAATGTTTTCATGGTCCGGTACCTTTGCGTAGGTATTGAGCGAAATATTGATGAAGTATCCCACCCCGGCACATTCCACTACCAGGTGGGTAGGGTGTTTTTCAACCAGCCGGCCGTTAAGATGTTCTATCATGTATCAGATCTCTGGGTTAATTTAAGCTTTCTTGTCTTTGGCCATCCTTGCCTTTCTTCGCTTTTCCCTTTCCTGGGCGTCAATTACGGCTACCGCGGTCATGTTCACCATCTCTTCCACGCTGGCCCCCAGTTGCAGCACGTGAACAGCCCTTCTTAAACCGAGCATAATGGGACCTATAGAACTGGATGCATGCAGTTCCTTCAGGAGCTTGTAGGTGATATTGGCCGATTCAAGGTTAGGAAAAATCAAAGTATTCACATGGTTGCCGGCCAGGTTGGAAAAAGGAAACTGGCTTTTCCTGAGGTTCCGGTTCAAGGCAAAATCGGTTTGGATCTCACCGTCGACAATCAGTTCCGGATTGTTATCGTGAAGGAGCCTTACGGCCTCCCGTACTTTGGCAGCATGTGGATGTTCCGAGGCGCCAAAATTGGAATAGGACAACAGGGCCGAAACCGGGTCAAAGCCGAAAGCCGTGCCCAGGTTGGCCGTCATTCGGGTGATTTCTGCCAGCTCTTCCGCATTGGGTTCAATATTGATCGATGTATCCGCAAGGATCAAAGGTCCCCTGTTCGTAATCATAATATGCGCGGTGGCCGCCTTAGAAACATTTGCCGCCCGACCTATCACTTCGAAAACCGGACGGATCACATTGCTATAGGCCCTTGAGTGGCCGGTAATCATCCCGTCTGCATCACCTTCCAATACCATCATGGCCCCGAAGTAATTCCTTTCCCGCATTTTTGTCCGTGCCCCGTAAAGCGTAACGCCACTTCTCTGCCGGGCTTCAAAAAAACGCTGGGCATAGGCCTCCTTTTTGGTTTCACTGGAAGGGTCTTTAGGATCGATAATAAGGATATCAGCATCGAATTCCAGTTCCTTCATCAATTCCCTGATCACCTCTAAATTGCCTAAAAGAATTGGTGTGGCAAGGCCATCTTCATAGGCAATCTGGGCCGCTTTGAGCACATCCAGGTGGTTGGCTTCAGCAAAAACGATCTTCTTGGGATTAGCCTTGGCCCTGTTCATCAACAAACGCATCACCTTGTTGTCATCCCCAGATCGGGAGAGCAGGTTTTCCCTGTACCTGTCCCAATCGGATATAGGGGCCTGTGCCAGGCCACTGGCAATAGCTGCCTTGGCTACGGCCACAGGTACCTCAGCGATCAGCCTGGGGTCAAAGGGTTTGGGAATGATGTAATCCTTACCAAAAGTGAGTCGGGTTTCCCCGTAGGCGATATTCACCTGTTCCGGAACGGGCTCCTTGGCCAGCTCAGCAAGGGCTTTTACCGCTGCCATCTTCATTTCTTCATTGATCTTGGTAGCGCGCACATCCAGTGCCCCCCTGAAGATAAAGGGAAAGCCCAGTACGTTGTTTACTTGGTTGGGATGGTCAGACCGGCCGGTAGCCATGATGACGTCTTCCCGTGTTTTACAGGCCAGATCATAGCTGATTTCAGGATCCGGGTTGGCCATGGCAAAAACAATGGGGTCCTTGGCCATCGACAACAACATTTCCGGGCTCATGATGTCTGCAATAGACAAACCAATAAAGACATCTGCCCCTGCTATGGCTTCTTCCAGGGTATCCACCTTGAGATCGGTGGCAAATTCCCGTTTTTCTTCGGTTAAGCCATCGCGGTCTTTTCGGATCACGCCTTTGCTGTCCAGCATCAGGATGTTTTTCCCCTGTGCCCCAAAGGCTTTGTAGAGCCTTGTACAGGAAACCGCTGCGGCCCCTGCCCCACTGATAACGATCTTAACCTCCTCCATTTTCTTGCCCGTGAGTTCCAGCGCATTTAGTAGGGCTGCGGCAGAAATAATGGCGGTGCCGTGCTGGTCATCATGCATTACCGGAATATCCAGCTCTTCCTTAAGACGGCGTTCAATTTCAAAGGCTTCGGGAGCCTTGATGTCCTCCAGGTTAATTCCCCCAAAGGTAGGGGCTATGGTCTTTACAGTGGCGATAAACTCATCTACATCCTTGGTGTCCAGTTCAATATCGATCCCGTCAATGTCTGCAAAGATCTTAAAGAGCAGGCTTTTTCCTTCCATCACGGGTTTGGCTGCTTCCGGGCCAATATCCCCGAGGCCCAATACC
>NZ_CEYNTP010000253.1:0-3873 GCF_982873095.1 Lentiprolixibacter sp.
CTGATTAAAGGTTTTTCCACCGTCCTCGGAAGTGAGAATGCGGACATTCATCAGGTACAGCCGGTCGAATTTATGGGGACTGGCATAAAGCTCCTGGTAGTAATGTGGTCCTGTAGCACCTGAAACAGTATTGGACATTTTTTTCCAGGAGGCCCCGCGGTTTTCAGAGCGAAAGACGCCTCCTGTGGTGCGGTCGAGCTCAATGGCGGCATAGACCACATCGGGTTGCTGTGGCGAAATGGCCAGGCCAATTTTTCCCATATTGGATTTGGGCAGTCCCGTACTAAGTTTTTCCCAGGTTTGTCCACCGTCTTCAGAGCGATGGATACCGGTATCAGGTCCCCCACCCATCAGGGCGGCAACGGTGCGATGCCTTTGCCAGGTGGCCGCATAGATACGATCAGGGTTCCTCGGATCTAACATAATGTCCGTAACTCCTGTCCATTCGTTTCCACCCAGGGTCTTGGTCCAGTTTTGTCCACCATCAGTTGTCATATAGAAACCGCGTTCCCCGCCTTTGGTCCAAAGGGGCCCCTGCGCAGCAACCCAGACAACATTGGGATTCTCAGGGTGTACGATGATCTCAGAAATATGTTCCGATGCCTTAAGGCCCATATTTTCCCAGGTCTTGCCACCATCCTTGGAGCGGTAAATGCCGTCTCCGTAACCTACGTGTCGACCTCCTACATTCTCACCGGTACCTACCCAGATGGTCGCCGGGTTATTTGGGTCAATAGTGATGCACCCAATGGAGTAGGAAGGTTGTTTGTCGAACAGTGGGGTCCATGTGGTGCCGGAATTCTCAGTTTTCCAGACACCTCCAGAACCCACTGCCACATACCAGACATCGTCATCATCAGGATGTACAGCGATGTCGGCAATCCGACCAGACAAAAATGCCGGACCCACATTGCGGAGTTTCAGGTCGCCCATCGAAAAGGATTCCTTTTTTTCAGGGGTCGATTGTCCCCTGCGCCTTTGGGCATTCAGGTCCAGTGAGAAGCTCAAAAGCAGCAAAAAACAGAGGTAAGGGAGTAATTTTTTCATGGTTATCATTTTAGTTCAGTGTGAAGTGTTTAAATTACGGAAAAATGGAGAAAGATATCGCCAAGTTTAATTAAAAATCCTTCTGATGAAATCAACACTTTACTTTCTTTTTACACTGGCAGTATTAGCCAGCTGCAATACCCAGATCACCCGGGAAAAGTTACCAGAGGAACAATCAGAAATCCCTGCGGATTACGATCCTGAATCCAAATTGGCCGAATTGGGTATTGAACTCCCTCAGGCCTCTACGCCCGTAGCCAATTATGTAAATGCCGTTCGCACGGGCAACCTCATCTTCCTGGCGGGGAAAGGACCCCGGAAACCGGAAGGGGGAAATGTGACCGGTAAGCTGGGTGTGGACCTGACGATTGAGGAGGGGTATGAAGCCGCCCGTCTGGCGGGCATCGCCCAGCTCTCTGTGTTGAAAGCAGAATTGGGCAACCTGAATCGTGTAAAACGTGTGGTAAAGGTCAAGGGTATGGTGAATGCCGTGCCGGAATTCACAGACCACCCCAAGGTGGTGAATGGGTATTCGGATCTTATGGTTGACATATTCGGCGAGCGTGGGAAACACGCGAGGGCGGCAGTGGGCATGGGTTCTTTACCCAGCAATATTGCGGTTGAGATCGAAATGGTGGTTGAGGTGTTTGAGTAAGGGGATTTTTGGCCTCAGACTTGCGGGTTAGCTTAGAAATAGCGTATTTTTGTGTCCCGATTTTCTGGCCTCATAGTTCAATGGATAGAATAGAAGTTTCCTAAACTTTAGATCCAGGTTCGATTCCTGGTGAGGCTACTAAATTTGATGCCATCTGATTGGATTTGAATCAGATGGCTTTTTTTATTCCCGATTCTTTCCCGACATTTTAAACTAACTTCAGATTAGAATAGATTTTTTACCTCTCCTGCCGATTCTTCTCTGTGTCAAAAAAACGGGGGTGCCCCATAAATTTAGAATTGACCGGAGGGTCTTCATACCGGGTATGATAGCAGTCTGTAAGAATCTGCATTTCTTCGGGACGTCAATTTTAAACCAAACTTAGGTTTATGGAATGATGATAGGTTTAGGAGCTTATATAATATCTTGTTTGTGCGCCGGTAAATCATTCTATCAAAATCCCAAGCTTCTCTAAGCGTTCTTCGGCCTGTAAGGATAATTCCCCGATCATTTTCTTATTGAGATCAATGTTGTGTTTAATAGCTAATCTATTCTTAATCTGTGTGAATCGCACATATTCGCCATATTTTAGGCCCTCACCGTATCGTATTAATAGGTTTTCAGGATTGAGAATAATCTCCTCTAAGTCATTCTCATTCTCATAGTTTAGAGTTTTACCTTCATATCTGAAGTTGCTGCCTCCTAAAAGCCATAGTGAAGTAAAGTGATATTTTTCAAGCCAATCCTCTATATCCTGCTTAAAACCATTATGTAGGGTTCTCATCAGAACAAAATAATCGAGTTCTTCAGGAGGCGAAGGAGGCAATCTAGTTAAATCGGATATTAGTTCATTGTATTCGTTTTCCTGCTCAACTGTAAGAATCTTTTCATAATTTTCCAGTTGTAATGTAGATCCATTTAATATGTTATACTGATATGTCAAATCACCTAAGTCGCCTGTTTTATAATATATACGTCCTATTCCATAGCAACCTAACTGTTCTTTGATTTTATCAATAAATTTGTAGTTAACATTTATATCAGCGATAATGGCAAACTTTCTATCCTCAGTTATTGTTCGGTCCCTGTACTTTTTCTTTAATAAAGAGCATATTTCATCAAAATACTCTAACCTTTCATTACCGAAATATACCTTTTGATCTTTAGTAACATAGATTTCAAAAATTAATGTAGGGGCTAAGATCTTCATATCGATATTGCCCTCAGGTAAGCTAATGCTATCTTTAGACTGTGAGTATGATACAGAAACAACTAAGCAAAAAATAAAACTGAATATTAATCTACTCATTAGTAGCTTAGATGTTTCCATGACTTTATCCGATATCCGGTTATCTTGTTGTCAATTAAAGCATTCAATAAATCATTAGAAATTAGGGTCATATTTCCCAGTTCATTTGTATTAAAGATGTCAAATTTTGGGAATCTTTTCTTAAACTTTAGAGTTTCCCAAAAAACCCCATTGCCAAGAGGAATTTGTCTGAGTTGATTCAAGCGTTCTTCATTTGAAAGTTTTAGATTGATAATTCCGGTAACCTCATCTCTATGTTCAATATTAAGAGGCCGAATCTTTAAATTGGATTCTTCCTCGTTTACCCAGTTCATGAACTCATTTGTAACAAAATGAAACCAGTAATACTCATATTCAATCCCCTTGAAAAATACAGAACAAGCATAAAACTTATGTGTTGGTAAATTGAAATCAACCAAAACATCCTTCAACTTCTTGCTCACAATGAATCCAAATGACAATATATCTGTACTTAGAATATCAGTCAATTTAGCTCGTTTATCTAAGACAAGATTTAGTTTAGGCTCAACTATAGAAATTTCATGCCTTTTTATCACCCAAGGACTGGTAGGTGAAACTCTATCGAATCTGTCTTCCTTTATTTGATATGCTTGAGGGTAAGCACCAATTTCCTTTAATTCGACCGAGTAGTCTATTCTGGTATAGTTCAAGATTATTGATTTAGTAATTTGAAATGCTCATTTAAAGTCCTTCCAGATTTAACTGCATTGTCTATTTCTTTTAGAAGATAAGGGATTAGTTCTTTTTCTAAATAATCCTTCGCCATTATATCTGTAAAATTAATATTTCTTGTTTTCCATAAATCAATTTGTGATCTAACAAAATCCGTGTACGCAGGGTG
>NZ_CEYNTP010000254.1:0-3849 GCF_982873095.1 Lentiprolixibacter sp.
GTGATTCAAGGTGATTTAGGGGTTGTAATTCCTAAGATGATCAAGTTTTACAAAGCAAACGCCAAGTAAGTCTTTATAATGCAGCGTTAAGATTAACTCAAAATTTAAAAAAATAGAAAATGGATAATTTTTTTCACGATACACCGGATTTTAAATTTCATTTGAGGCATCCTCTTTTTCAAAAAATTGTAGCACTAAAAGAAAAGAATTTTAAAGAAGCAGAAGAGTATGATTATGCACCCTTAAACCATGAGGATGCAATAGATAATTACGAAAAAGTTTTAGATATAGTCGGTGAGATCTGCGCCAATACAATTGCAGCAAATGCAGAGTCTGTAGATTTAGAAGGACCTCATATTGAGAACAATGAAGTAGTTTATGCCAAGGGAACTACAGAAGACTATAAGGCACTTTATAAAGCAGGATTAATAGGCATGGCATTACCCAGAAAATACGATGGTTTAAACTTCCCTATGCTACCTTATGTAATGGCTGCGGAAATGGTAGCCAGGGCAGATGCCGGTTTTGCGAACATTTGGGGATTACAGGATTGCGCTGAGACTATTTATGAGTTTGGTTCAGAAGAACAAAAAGACAAATTTCTCCCTCGTTTTAATAGAGATGGAGCAACTGCAGCCATGGTGCTGACTGAACCAGACGCAGGTTCAGATTTGCAATCAGTAAAATTGAAAGCAACTTTCGATGAAAAGGAAAACACTTGGAAACTAAACGGTGTTAAACGATTTATTACCAATGGAGATGCTGATATTTCTCTAGTACTTGCAAGATCAGAACCAAATACATTAGATGCTCGTGGTTTGTCATTGTTTATTTACGATAGAAACGACCATGCAGTACAGATAAGGCACTTAGAGAAAAAATTGGGTATCAAGGGGTCACCGACTTGCGAATTAGTATTTAAGGACGCACCTGCGGAATTGGTTGGTAAAGAACGTTTTGGGTTGATAAAATACGTAATGGCATTAATGAACTCTGCACGACTTGGTGTTGGAGCGCAATCGGTTGGTATTGCCGATGCTGCCTATAGAGAAGCTTTGAAATATGCTGAGGATAGAGCGCAATTTGGAAAAGTGATTTTAAACTTTCCGGCTGTTTATGAAATGATAACAAATATGAAGGTGAAAATTCACGCCTTACGCTCGTTGTTATATGAAACGACATTGTTTGTTGACATGACGAAAGCTTATGAAGAAGCTATGAAAGAAAGGCGCTTGGAGAAAGAAGAGCGCATGGAAATGAAACATTACATGAAATTAGCAAATGTCTTTACTCCACTATTAAAATTAACATCGAGTGAAGCTTGTAATAAAATGGCCTACGATTCACTGCAAATTCATGGCGGAACAGGATTTATGAAGGATTTTCCAATAGAGCGAATATATAGAGATGCAAGAATAACATCAATATATGAAGGAACTTCTCAATTACAAGCAGTTGCTGCAATAAAAGGCGTAACAACTGGAGTGTTTATTGAGCAGATAAAATGCTATGACACTCAGGTTTCAGATAAAAACTGTGAGATTAGAACCAAACTTCACAAAATGACTGAATCCTACGAATCTATTACAAATAGGGTCATTGAATTAGATAATAATGAATTATTGGATTTCCATTCCAGACGTTTAGTTGAAATGGCTGGGAACATAATTATGGGTTACCTTTTGGTCCTGAATAGTCAAAAAAATGAAACCTTTTCAGATACGGCAAGATTGTTTGTAAATCTTGTAAGTGCTGAAAACTTTGAGAGTTATAAGTTTATTGAAAATTTTGAAGTTTCTGAGTTGGAATTATACAGGGTCTTAAAACCAGAAGAGGTTTTAGAGGAAGTGTCTTAAATACGATATGGATTAGTTACTTTTGTTTGAACTAATGAAAACAAAAGATATTTCTTTTTCATTTATTATCCCTGTATATAATAGACCTAACGAAATAAGGGAGCTGTTAGAAAGTCTTTCAAATCAAACTTTTGCCAAACCATTTGAAATAGTAATTGTTGAGGATGGGTCTCAGCAAACTTCGGAGGACATTGTTGGCCTGTACGAAGAACAGCTAAATATTTCGTATCTGTTTAAACCCAACAGCGGTCCTGGCGACTCCAGGAACTATGGGATGCGTAAAGCAAAGGGCAACTATTTCATCCTTCTCGATTCAGACTGCATGCTGCCTCCGTCATACCTGCAAACGGTAGCAGAATCCCTTAAGCGAGAGCCCGTGGATGGCTTTGGGGGTCCGGACACCTATCACGAACAGTTTAGCCCATTGCAAAAAGCCATTAACTACGTTATGACTTCCCTGGTTACCACGGGGGGGATCAGGGGGCACGCTGCAGCTGCAAAAAACTTCCAGCCCAGGAGTTTTAACATGGGCTTGTCTAAACAAGCCTTTGAAGCAACCGGAGGGTTTGGGGATATACACCCCGGGGAAGATCCGGATTTGAGCCTGCGTATGTGGAAAAAGGGTTTTAAAACACGCTTAATACCAGAAGCTTTTGTGTATCATAAGCGAAGAATAGATTTCGGTAAGTTTTACAAACAAATGAACAAATTTGGCCTGGTCCGGCCCATCCTGAATCGATGGCACCGAGGATCAGCTAAATTATCGTATTGGTTCCCGAGTTTATTTATCCTGGGGCTACTGGCCTCATTGCTATTGGTTGGGTTGGGCATCTACGGGCCGATACTCCTTTATGCTACCTATTTCGCCATCCTGTTCCTCGACTGCCTATTTAGGTACGGGAACCTGTTAGTGGCCATTTTTGCCCTTTATGCCTTGTTGGTCCAGTTCACAGCTTATGGTATAGGTTTTCTTAAATCAACGATCTTGGTTAACTTTAGTGGGAAGGAACCTCAGGATATTTTTCCCGGGTTGTTCTTTAAGAAGGTATAGGCATGAGCGAACAAAACAATACTGCTGTTGACAAGAGGAAGTTACAGATCTTCCTTGTGTTTTTGTTGTGCTCCTTCCTGATCTGGCTGATCAGTAAATTATCGGAAAACTATACGGAACGGACCTCCTATGAATTGGTATTCGTACAGGTGCCGGATTCACTGCTCCTCACGAAGGCCTCAAAAGACAATATTTCTGCAAGGATACAGACCAGTGGTTTTCAGATGTTGAGTTCTGGTTTTAAGCGGAATCAGATCAGTATTGATGTTTCTCAATCCCGAATCAGGGGAAACCGTTATTATATCGCTCCGGCGGTGTATCGTCGGCAAATGGAGCAGCAACTTTCCGGAGCCGTTAGTGTACAAGAGGTAGATACTGATACGCTCTTTCTAGAAATGTACGCCCTGATGGCCAGAAAAGTCCCCGTCCGGGCAGCTGTAGAAGTGACACTCGCCCAGAATTATATGATGAAAGGAGCCGTACAAGTGCGTCCCGATAGCATTATCATCCGGGGCCCTGAAAATGAGGTCAAAAACATCAAAGAAGTAACAACAGAACCCTTGGAGCTGATAGAACTTGAAAGGGACTTTAGCAGGGAAGTTGCCCTGAACCTGCCCGAAATGAGTACGTCCATCAGCATGGAAACTGAGAAGGTCCTGATTCAGGGGGAAGTCTTTCGTTTTTCTGAAAAACTGCTTGAAATCCCGGTACAGGTCTTAAACTTGCCTGAGGATACAGAGATTAAGATCTTTCCGAATACCATTTCGGTTCTGTGCAGGGCCGAGTTGGAACAACTGAAAACACTTGAACCCTCTCAATTCACACTGGAGGTGGATTTTAACAATATAAAAGAGGGGGTAAAGTATTTACCTGTTACCCTTAGCCAACAACCAGAAAGCGTCCAAAGTATTCAGGTCATGGTAGAGGAGGTAGAATACCTGC